>JAHECJ010000536.1 GCA_024641805.1 Desulfococcus sp. | reverse complement strand
GGCGCCATCCTTCATGGCCTGGATGATGCCCAGCGCAAAGCCGCTTACAATGCGGATATCACCTACGGTACAAACAATGAGTTCGGGTTTGATTATCTCCGGGATAATATGAAGTTTAACAAAGACGCTCTTGTCCAGCGTGACCTTCATTTTGCCATTGTCGATGAGGTAGACAGTATTCTCATCGACGAAGCCCGTACGCCTCTGATTATTTCAGGACCGGCGGAAAAATCGACTCACTTGTATTATGATGTCAACAATATAATCCCATATTTTAAACTCGAAGAACACTATACGGTTGATGAAAAGGCCAGGGCCGCCACGCTCACTGAAGAGGGAGTGGCCTATGCTGAAAAGCTGTTAAACGTAGACAACCTGTATGATACGAAAAATATCGACATTCTGCACCATGTCAACCAGGCCCTTAAAGCCCATGTAATTTTTACCCGGGACGTTGATTACATTGTCCAGGACGGAGAAGTCATTATCGTTGACGAGTTCACCGGGCGGTTGATGCCGGGGCGGCGTTACAGCGAAGGCTTGCACCAGGCGCTCGAGGCCAAAGAAAAAGTAAAAATTGAAAATGAAAATCAGACACTTGCAACTATTACATTCCAGAATTACTTTCGGATGTACGATAAACTCAGCGGAATGACCGGTACCGCTGACACCGAAGCAGCAGAATTTAACAAAATTTATGGGCTGGGAGTGGTGGTGATTCCAACCAACATGCCCATGATCCGTACAGATTACCCGGATGTCATTTACCGCACCCGAAAAGAAAAGTTTGAAGCGGTGTTGGATGAAATCGTTGAACGCCACAAGACCGGGCAACCGGTGCTGGTGGGTACCGTGAATATCGACGTATCAGAAGATGTGAGTAGTAAATTAAAAAGAAGAGGCGTTCGTCATAATGTGCTGAATGCCAAAAATCATGCCGGTGAAGCGGAAATAGTAGCCAACGCCGGGCAAAAAGGGACGGTTACTATTTCAACGAATATGGCCGGACGCGGAACTGATATTGTATTGGGTGAGGGTGTAACAGCCTTGGGCGGCCTTCATATTATCGGAACCGAGCGCCATGAAAGCCGCCGTATCGACAATCAGCTTCGGGGACGTTCCGGACGCCAGGGGGACCCGGGGTCTTCACGTTTTTATCTGGCGCTGGAAGATGATCTGCTGAGGATTTTCGGAGGAGAACGAATCTCCGGAATCATGAGCCGGCTGGGAATGCAGGAGGGAGAACCCATTGAGCACCGGATGATTTCCCGTGCTATTGAAAATGCCCAGAGCAAGGTGGAGGGACATAATTTCAATATCCGTAAACAGCTGCTCGAATATGACGACGTCATGAACCAGCAGCGGGAAGTTATTTATCAGCAGCGCCGCCGCGCCATTACCAGTGAAAGTCTGCGTGATGTCATTGATGATATGATCATTGATTTTGCCGAAGAAATCGTTTCCATGAATGCGGACGAAAAAATACCTCCCCAGGACTGGGATTTGAAAGCGCTGGATGACGCGGTATTTAAACAATTTAATTTCAGGTTAAACTTGAATAAAGCTGATGAATCCGTTCTGGAACAGATGACCATTGAAAAATTGTCACAAATGATCCTCGACACGGCTATGTCCATTTACAATCGGAAAGAGGCCACTATCGGCGTGGCTGATTTTCGCCATATTGAACGTATTATTATGCTCCAGACCATGGACAATCTTTGGAAGGATCATCTGCTCTCCATGGACCATTTAAAGGAAGGCATCGGTCTCAGAAGTTATGCCCAGCAGGATCCGTTGATGATTTATAAAAAAGAAGCATTTGAAATGTTTCAGGAAATGGTTCATCGGATTCGTGAAGAGACCATGACAATTCTGTTCCGGATTCAGATCGCCGAACCCAGTGTCGTGGATGAGTTGGCAACTCCCAAAGAACAGGAATTGAGCTTTTCTCACAATGACTCCGGCTTAAAAAAGACACCCATTGTTCGCGATAAAGATAAAATCGGCCGAAACGATCCGTGCCCATGCGGCAGCGGAAAGAAATATAAAAAATGCTGCGGCAAATAATAACGGCTTCTTTTAAAAGAGGTGATCATGAAAAAATGCCCCTTCTGCGCTGAAGAGATTCAAGACGAAGCCTTAAAGTGTAAACATTGCGGTGAGTTTATAGATGCCTCCACCCACCCCCGCCTTGCAGAGCAAAAAATTGAGTGGTATTTCCGAAAATCCTTTATTATATTTGCCGTCTGTTGTGCTGGGCCTCTGGCGCTGCCCCTGATTTGGTGGCATCCGCAAACGACCAGGGCCTGGAAGATCGGACTTACCATCGTAATCCTCATTTTCACCTGGATTCTCTTTCAAACCACAATGGAATCCATTCAAGTGCTTAAGGAGTATTCCACGCTGATTGAAGGATTGCGATAATACGTTTAACAGGTTAGAATTTTAGAAGGATTTTTGCCAATCTGCGCCAATTGTAAAAAAATCAGGCATGAAGAAAGCTGGGATCAAATCGAGCAATATATTTCAGACCACTCGTTAGCAAAATTTTCTCACACAATTTGTCCGGATTGTAAGAAAAAACTTTATCCGGAGTTCTGCAATAAATAAGGATAAAGCAGGATGATCGGCCCATTTCTTGAATGCAGGTCATTAAAAAATATTTAACACGCCACAGGCAAGCCATTAACGGATTATTTTATCAGGGGTTTAGCAATCGTTCGTTAAAACTATTCTTTCGGAAGGCCAGGCCATTCGCATTGAAATAATTTCATCTGATCTTTTTTTTCATCAATCTTTCAAATTTGCATTGAATCGCATCATTATTTTTTTGTAAAATTTTAT
>JAHECJ010000535.1 GCA_024641805.1 Desulfococcus sp. | reverse complement strand
CAGCCAATATGTATCTGAAGGAAAGGTTTATCCCATTGCTGTTACCCAGTTTCAGGAAAGTGATGCCAGGCGGGCGTTTCCCTGTTTTGATCGCCCTGATAAAAAAGCCCTGTTTGACATTGAATTGATAATCGACAAGCAGTTGACAGCCATTTCCAACCAGGATGTGGCATCAGAGATGGTCATCGAAAATAACAAAAAAAAAGTCAGATTCAAACAAAGCCCGAAAATGTCCACCTATCTTGTTTTCTGGTGTCTGGGTGAATTCAGCCTGCGGGAGGATAAAGATGATCCAAGGGTGCGGGTTGCGTTTTTACCGGGTATGGAGCCTTACGTTGATTTTGGTCTCGACTTCGGTAAAAAAGCGCTGGCTTTTTGTGAAGATTATTATGGCATTGCCTATCCGCTGACCAAGCTGGATCTGATCGCCATCCCGGATTTTGCGTTCGGTGCCATGGAAAACTGGGGGGCGATTACCTTTCGGGAAAATCTTTTGCTTTTCTACCCTGGGATTACTTCCAAAGCAGGAGCCGAACGAATTGCGGAAGTCATTTCCCATGAAATGGCCCACCAGTGGTTCGGGAATCTGGTGACCCCCGCGGACTGGAAGTTTTTGTGGCTGAACGAAAGTTTTGCCACGTATTTCGGCTTCGGCGTGGTGGATCATTATCATCCTCTCTGGGAAACCTGGCCCCAGTTTCTTTATTCACAGACGCATCCGGCACTGGTTCGGGACGCGTATCTTGAAACCATTCCCATTGAAATTCCTGGCGGCGAGCATGTGGTGATCAATACCAGCACCGCCCCCATTATTTATTGCAAGGGCGGCAGCATTCTGCGGCAGATCAAAGGCTATATCGGTGACGGGGCTTTTCAAAAAGGCGTTCAGTTCTTTCTGAAAAAATATTGTTATGACTGTGCCGCCAGCCAGAATCTCTGGGAAGCATTTGAAGCGGTTTCATCCAAACCGGTCACAAAATTAATGCAAAGCTGGATTGAACAGCCCGGTTATCCTTTGGTGGAAGCAAAACGATCTGGAAACGAACTGATCCTTTCTCAGAAGCGGTTTTCCTATCAGCCGAATCAATCTGATCAAATCTGGCAGATTCCCGTTACCATCAGTGTTTGCAAAGATGGCAAGGAATGGGAAACGATGGATGTGCTACTGGATAATGCGACAAAATCAATCGCCATGGGCAGCCGTGATATTACGTATAAAATTAACAGTAGGCAAACCGGGTTTTATCGGGTGAAATATTCAGATCCCGAAGATTATAAAAAGCTGGGCGTTGAAATTTTAAATCAAACCCTGCCTCCGGAAGATCGATGGGGACTTGAAGCCGATCTTTATTCCCGGGTCATCTGTCTGGATGCGTCGATGGAAACCTATCTTTCATTTTTGAATTATTATCGGAATGAAACCGATGGCCTGCCGGTTCGAAGTATTGCCGATAACCTGATGCATGCGTATCTTCTGTCTGCTGGTGGCATTCAGGAAAAAATCGCGGGAATCGGGAAGCGGTTTGCTGAAAAAACGCTTCTGTCGATCGGTTATGTTCCGCAGCCGGATGAAGCCCACACGACCGGTGCCTTAAGGGATCAATTGATATGGCACGGGGTTTTTTTCGGTTCGGAAAAAATTACTCAATTTGCCAAAGCCGAATTCAATAAGCTTCTGGAAGGCGGGTCATTGCATCCGGACATTATGAAAAGCATCCTGCAGTCCGCTGCTTTTAATGGAAATGTGAAAATCTTTGACTGGTTTCTTCAGCGCCTTGAAACGTGCGCCAGTGAACACGAACGGACCCATATCCTGTCGGCGCTTGGGTGTTTTACCGACTATGAAGTGATATCAAATGTCCAGTCGTTTACCCTGAAAAGTGTACCGGCAAGAAACCAGTCGATCCCCATCGCGTCATTGGCTGTCAATCCCTCTGCCAGCAATGGTTTGTGGCAATGGTATACATCGGAAAAAGCCGCTTTTGCAAAGTTCCATCCCCTGATTCATGAACGGGTGTTTTTTGCCATTGTTCCGGTAAGCATTAGCGTCACTCCTGAAGACGTCCGAGAATTTATTTCGGAAAATAAATTGAAGATCAATCCGGATGTCGTTGAGCTGACCCTTGAACGATTGATCATTAACCGGCGTTTAAGGGAAAAGTTCCGCGGATGAGACAACAGCCAGTATGAAATTTTTTGGTAATTGGAAAAATCCGACGGCCATGTCGCCAAACAGATGTTTCGCACGAATAGGATAGTTTTTGGGATGGCTTGAGATTTAAATGGATGAAAGTTAATTTATTTATTGTATTTACAATAAACTATCATGTTTTACGAGTTTATTGACATGATAGTTCTTATTTGAGACAGTTTCAGTATAATAACATCTCGTCTATGATTCTTTTCTATAACTTTCTTTTGAAAGGGGGTTTCAGATGGACAATATTCTTCGAATCAATATGTGTGTGAATGGTAAACCCGAGGCCCGCGTGGAACCTCTGAATGGTTATGCAGGTCTTGGCGGTCGTGGGCTGACGTCGGCCATTGTCTCCAAAGAAGTTCCGCCGCTGTGCCATCCCCTGGGGGCGGACAATAAGTTGGTGATTGCGCCCGGGTTGCTGAGCGGGAGTGCCGCCGCCATGTCCGGCAGAATATCCGTGGGCTGCAAGAGCCCTTTGACCGGCGGGATCAAGGAGGCCAATTCGGGCGGTCAGGGCGCGCAGGTTTTGGCGCGGCTGGGGTTTGCGGCCATCGTTCTTGAAGGAAAACCGGAAGATAAAAATGTTTATAAAATTGTCATCAATAAAGATGGCGTAAAGATTCTTGAAGACAATTCGCTAAAAATGCTG
>JAHECJ010000534.1 GCA_024641805.1 Desulfococcus sp. | reverse complement strand
TTAAAAAGCACAGCCGCATCATTCACTGAAATAGTTGACATATAACCCGGAAAGGTGTTTCCGGAGATATTTTCACTCCAGGGGCAGAACAGAGGAAGGGTTTTTGCGCGGAGTTGATTGTAGCCGAGAGCGATACAGACCGTAATCACTATAATTGCCGGAATCTGCCAGAGTGATTTCATGATAATTGTTTTAATATCCAACAAAGGGATTAATTTATTTCGTTATACAACTGTTTAATAAAATAACAAAATCGTAAGAATGTCAAGAACCGGTTCATGTATTTTTTGATTATCGGTTATAAAAATGATAGAAGATCCTTGCCATAAGCCAAATAAAAAAGCAATTGCAGAAAAAAATAACTGACAGGGGATGCGGCGAATGAAGGAAGCAGGAGAAAAATTCAGGCCGATATGGATTGATCATCCGTCCGATGTGGTGAAAGTGATTGATCAGCGGGCGCTGCCCCACGAGCAAATCGTTATGGATTTACAATCCGTCGATCAGGTGATTTTTGCCATTCGGGAGATGGTTGTCCGGGGGGCGCCCCTGATCGGGGTGACCGGCGCGTACGGGATTTTTGTGGCGTTGAAAACAAGTAAAAATCAAGCTTCCGACGCAGTATACATCAGAAATGAAGCGGATAAAATTATCAGCGCCCGGCCGACCGCGGTTAATTTGTCCTGGGGAGTGAATCGGATAGCCAGCGCCGTGCTGGCGGAAAAAAATCCGGCCCGCCGGATGGACACGGCCCGGCGGGTCGCCGGAGAAATTGCGGAAGAAGAAGTTGAAAATTCTAAAAATATCGGTCGTCACGGCGTGAAGCTGATCGAAAAAATCGCCCGCAGCAAACAGGGGAAACCGGTCAATATTTTAACTCATTGCAATGCCGGGAGCCTGGCCTGTATTGAATATGGAACCGCAACCGCCCCCATTTATGCGGCCCAGGAAATGGGAATGAATGTGCATGTATGGGTGGATGAAACCCGGCCCCTGAACCAGGGAGCCCGATTGACGGCGTGGGAACTTGGGAAATATGGTGTACCGCACACGGTGATTACCGACAATGCCGGAGGCCATCTCATGCAGCATAAAATGGTGGATATAGTGATTGTCGGAACGGACAGGACCACGTATACCGGCGATGTGGCGAACAAGATCGGCACCTATTTAAAAGCCCTTGCTGCAAAGGACAATCATATACCCTTTTATGTGGCGCTTCCTTCATCCACTTTTGACTGGACCATTCGGGACGGGGTGGCGGATATCCCCATCGAGGTGAGGGATCCGGACGAGGTTCGGTACATCCCCGGTGCAGTTAAAAGCCGCGACAGCCTGCTGATGCCGGAAACCAGTCCGGCGGCCAACTTCGCCTTTGATGTGACTCCGGCAAGACTGGTTACCGCATTTATCACCGAGCGGGGGATTTGCCGGGCAAAAGAAGCGGATATCAAACGCCTGTTTCCTGAAAAAGGTCAGACACCGGCCCGATGATATTCGGATATATTGAAATTACTTGACTTTTACCGGTTTCAGCATATAAGAAAACGTCATGTTTAACGATCTGGAAAGAAAAATTATTGCGCTGGTTCAAGGGGACATGCCGGTTGAAAAGCATCCCTATCGTGGGATTGCCGAAAAAGTCGGCACGGATGAGGAAACGGTTTTATCCGTCTTAAGGGATCTGAACGAAAGAGGAATTATCCGCCGGTTCGGTGCCACTCTCCGTCATCAGAAAACCGGTTTTACCGCCAATGCCATGGTCGCCTGGCGCGTTGATGAAAAGCGGGTGGAGGAAGTGGGAAAACGGATGGCCGCGTTTGATCAGGTTTCCCATTGCTACCGGAGAAATCCGGCTAAAGACTGGCCATATAATTTATATACCATGGTTCATGCCGTTGATGAATCCTCCTGCCGGGAAATTGCGGCAAGCATTTCTCAAAAAACCGGCGTCGAGTCCTACGAGATTCTGTTCAGTCGAAAAGAGCTTAAAAAAACGTCCATGCAGTATTTTGACGACGACCCGGATTTTTAAATGCTCAGGCATTTAGACTGATTTTGAAACATCAAACTCCGCATATCCTTTGCATTAATCCCTGGATCCATGATTTTGCCGCCTATGATTTCTGGGCAAAACCCGCGGGCCTGTTGTCCATCGCATCCATTCTCCGCCAGCAAGGGCTTTCGATTTCATACGTTGACTGCCAGGACCGGTTTCACCCACAAGCACCAAAGCCACAGGACCCCGTGGCCAGAAACGGCCGGGGCCCCTATGTTAAAACACCGATACCCAAGCCAGAAGGCCTGGAATCAATTCAAAGGACGTATTCCCGTTACGGGATTTTGCCGGAATGGTTTGAACAGGATTTAAAAGATCTGCCCAAACCGGATATGATTCTGGTGACCTGCCTGATGACCTACTGGTATCCCGGGCTTTTTGAAACCATCCGGGCGGTTCGATCGGTTTATCCCGGGGCACCGATCGTGCTCGGCGGGATTTATGCGACCTTGTGCCATGAGCATGCGGTTTTACATTCCGGGGCCGATTATGTGTTGTCCGGACCCGGCGAGACGCAGATATTCGATATCATTTCTAAAGTGACCGGTTTTCAGCGACCGTTGACGTTTGATCCGGAGAATCTCAACACGTACCCGTATCCGGCATTTGATCTGCAGCGGAAAATCGGGTATATCCCGCTGCTGACATCCCGGGGGTGCCCTTTTTCCTGCGCCTATTGCGCGTCAAACATTCTACAGCCGCGGCGGATGCTCATGGATCCGGAACGGGTGCTGGAAGAGATTATTTTCTGGCAGGATACATACGACGTAGGGGATTTTGCGTTTTATGAT
>JAHECJ010000533.1 GCA_024641805.1 Desulfococcus sp. | reverse complement strand
TGATTGACGACAAAAAAATAAAACAAAAAACGCCCTTCTGAGTCAGTCAGAAGGGCGTTTTTTATGGGGAAAATTTTAAAAAAGACAAATTATTTTCGCCCCAGGTTGTTCAGCGCCAATGTCAGGGGCTTGATGTCCGTACCGCTGCCGGTGAACCGGATGGGCCCGGGACGTCGATACTCGTCGTGCCCCGGTTCCGCAGCAAGCCATTTCCCACGCATGGCCCTGACCACATGAAATGCCGGGGAGTCGATATCCACAACAGTCCGTTCAAGGACCAGCGCCAGCTTTCCGGTTCTTTCCTCAAGGTGCATAAGCGGAGCAATCGGAATTCCGATGGGTTCCCAGTCGGAGAATTCTTTTTCAAGGTTTTTGATCGCCGCCATCTGACCGGTGGCATGATTTGCAACCAGGGAAAAAACTGTTTGTCCCAGGTTATAGGTGTAGGTGCAGTCAAACCAGGTGGGGTCTGTTCCCCGTCCATCATAGCCGTAAAAATGAACCTGGGTTTTGAATTTGGGAACCGTAGCCAGAAATACGCGCTGAATCACTGGCGGGATATCATCATTTTTACCAATAGCCGCCTCCTTGACCAGTTCCTGGTTCAGTGTTTTGATGGAAATAAGAGAATCCTTGGCCTGCAGAAACGGATCCTTCGTCCGGTAGTTCTTAAACAACACCGGTCCGTAATAATCCGGGTCCAACCCTTCCTTTTTCAAGGTTTTTTGAAACCATTCCGGCTGGATTCCGATCTTATAGCGACCCTGTTCCTGCCGGATTTTCAGGTAGTCTTTCACCATTCCCAGAACGACTTTTTCCGTCTCGACCTGTGAAAACTGAAAATTGCCGTGACTGTCCCGCTCCGTGAGCAGACCTTCCTGGAAAAACGCGGGAATATCATTGAACAGGTCATCATCACGGGTATTCCAGATGAAGAATTTTTTATCCTCTCGTGAAAACCTTGCCAGACGGCGCAGGTAATCCAGTTTTTCATCAAGAGTGACGAAATCCGAATGGAAGTTCGTGTCATGGGTCTGGTTGTATTCGGCGATAATGGTATTTAATTTGATGATAAAGACTTGAATTTCATTTATAAACTCTAAAATACCTTCGGGGATGACAATGACACCGTAATTTTTGCCAACCTCGGCACGGCGGGCGATGGCATTGCAGATAACCCTTGAAAGGTGGCGCAGTGTCATGCCGAATGCGGTATAATCCGTGGTGCCGGCTGCATTTGCTTTTTTAATCCGTTCCATGTCGATATAATCGGCCATTTCTTCACCAATCAGGCACATGTTCGGATGGACCTGGAGCGCGACTTCAAGCGCAAGGTGGCTGGCCACCCGGCCCATGACTTTGCAGATATGCCAGTACTTGACATCCGAGCTGCAGTCGGAGCACAGATTGCTGATATTCGTTGCAAAGGCCCTGGCGGCGGAGTGAAAGCCAAATGACACGGCGCATAGAATTTCCCCGTTATTGTCCTTGACCTGAATATCTCCGTCAATGGTTTTGGGAACCCCGAGGACCTGAATACCGTCATTGAAAAGTTCCTGGGCCAGAAAGGCCGCATTGGTGTTGGAGTCATCACCGCCCACGATCACGACGGCGTCAAGGTTCAGTTGCTTGCAGTTTTCCCGGGCCAGCGCCATTTTTGCTTTTGAATCGATTTTTGTCCGGCCGGTTTTGATCATGGAAAAGCCGCCGAGGTTTCGGTGGGCGTCGATCAGATCCTGTTTGAGTTCAACAATGTCGCTTTCAAGGATGCCCTCCGGGCCTAAGATAAAGCCGAATAACCGGTTTTCCGGATTGGCCTTTTTCATGGCGTCAAACAATCCGGCAATCACATTGTGCCCGCCGGGCGCTGGGCCGCCTGAGAAAACAATGCCGATATTTCGCTGTTTTTTATAATTATTCGCGAGATCGCGGTCCGGCGTCTCAATGCCGGTCACACGCTGTACCGGGTTCCCGATAATGTGGGGGAGCGCTTCCTTTGCGGCGGGGTGGATGTGAAATTCATATTGCGGATCATTTTTCAGAGCAGTGGCCGGACCGGCAAAGACGTCACAAACCGGTGGTTTAAAATTTAACCGTCCCATCAAATCATTTGTAAACGATGTCGTGACTTTTTGAACTTCCGGATCTTTTAAAAATGCACACGGATCGCCCCCGTTTTTTTTCGGCATTTCCTGTCTCCCTCTAAATGTTTCTGACTTTTTTTGCCTGTTTTTAAATATTTTTCATAAATAACAAGTTTTTATCAAAAGGGCAGTTTGTGTCAAGTAAACAATGAAAAGTGAATGATATTTAGGGTTCTCCGGCCTGCTGATTTATGAATTAAAATTTTAATCGTAAATGTTGTGTATCGAATTGACATAAGAATTTTTTTTGATATAGAAATTGTTGAAACCGGATAATTTTGTAATCTTTGGAATATAAAATGAATTTTAGCATATCAAACAATTTTTGGCGCTGGTGGCAACTGGATATGGGGCAGAGGTGTATCCTTCGGCTGGTTCCTGCATGAATTGTTAGAAATATTCGGAAACGCTGATGACCGCGGGGTGCATGAATGACCCCGCGGTTTTTTTTTGTCAAAGTTCTATAAAAAGGAGTATGGGGTATGCTGATTGTCATGCGGCAGGACGCAAGTCCAAAACAAATTGAAGAAGTCATCAGGGTGGTTGAATCAAAGGGTTGCAAGGCCCGGCCCATTCCGGGCGGGGATCGGGTGTCTATTGCGGTCCTTTTTAATAAGGGGCCTTTAGACGATTCCTGGTTTCAGGATTTACCCGGGGTAAAGCAGACCATAGCGGTTACAAGGCCCTACAAGCTGGTGAGCCGGGAGAC
>JAHECJ010000031.1 GCA_024641805.1 Desulfococcus sp. | reverse complement strand
TCTTTGAGCAGCTCGATATGGTGTTTCATATTATCCAGATTAGTGCCTTTTGACGGCGCGGCCTCGCAGGTAACGATAAACTTACCTGAATCCAGAGCCTTTTTAAATGCAGAGGGCATTGTTGTTTCCTTTCCTTTAACACGTTCCAAATGTCGGGAAAAAATCCCGACCCATGTTCATTCCACCGGAATTTTAAATTTCCCGGGGCTGGGTTCCCCCAAATGATTTCTGGGTTTCTGGTATTTTCTCATGGAATCCAGCCGCCCCAGCTCATTTAACCGGTTATATATGGAGGTCCAGGCACAATCCTTGTTGGCGTCAATTTCGCATTTGCCGTTATTGGTTCCGCCGCAGGGGCCGTTAACCAGCCCTTTATGGCATGCGGTGACCGGGCAGATACCGCCGGTTTCTCCAATGACACAGGTTCCGCACTGTTTGCAGACTTCATTAAACTCTCCCGCCCCTGTTTCCTTACCGATAAAGAGCGTATTCAATGCTGGAATGACGGTCTTTTTCATCTGTCGGGCGATGGTCTGGACACCGTATGCGCAGGTCATAATCAGCAAGGCATCCGCCTGCTTGATCTGATTTTCGATACCGTCTAAGATTTCACCGGTCAGATTATCACACGCAACCGGCACCACCGTTGTACCGGTGACCACTTTTCCTTGTTCGGACAACTTTGCTTTCATGGCTTCAACTTCAGGCATACCACCGGTTCTGGTCAGCGTTACGCACGTCCCGCAACCGACAATAAATACTCTGCCCATCCCTTTGAGAAGCCTTTCAATTTCTTCGGCGGGCTTAAGCTGGGTTATGGACCGGATCATATTTTTCTCTCCTCTTTTTCTAAGTCGCATCGGAGACACCGCCGGGCTTCAAAGTGTGCCTCTTCCGCCGTAAATCCTTTTTCCACCTCACGAAAATCCTTTATCCGATTTTCAGGTTTTTCCATTTCGATTTTCACCCGCGGCTTTGCTTCAGAAGATTCTTCTTCCAACGCAAGGCCGGTATCCTGTTCAAACTTTGATTTTTCATCCGGCATTTGAATCCGCGTGCGGTCACCGGAAAGAAATTTATCAATCGCCAGCGCCGCCCGCCGGCCGGATGCAATGGCGCGAATCACAAACGTGGGTCCGGTAGTAAAATCACCGCCGGCAAAAACACCCGGGACATTGGTTGACAATGTATTTTCGTCAACCACGAGGCTGCCCCACAATGCTCTCTCCAGCTGGCTGTCTTCCGGTAAAAATGACATGTCCGGCGCCTGGCCGATGGAAACAATGATATTCTCGGCATCCACATAATGCGTATCGTTCAAATCACATGCCGGATTGAATTTCCCGTTCTGGTCGAAAACATTGAGGCACCTGGAAAAACTCATCCCGCTGACCTTGCCGTCTTTGCTGAAAATCCGGCTGGGTGACCACGACGGATTCAAAACAATGCCTTCTTCCAATGCCTCTTCGATGTCCTTTTCCCAGGCCGGCATCTCATCGCGGCTTTCCAGACAAAAAACCTGAACGTCATCCGATCCGGCCCTGAGTGCTGTCCGCGCCACATCCATGGCAACATTGCCGCCGCCGATAATGATGGTTTTCCCGGCAAGCGAAAGATCCGCACCGGTTCTGACGTCATGCAGAAATTTCAACCCGTAAAAAAGTCCCTCAACCCCTTCTTCTTCGCCAGGGATTCCGATCTGTTTGCTGGCCTGGGCGCCGGATGCGATAAATACCGCATTAAATCCCTCTTTCATCAAGTCATTCAGTGTATGATTGGCATCAATGGGTGAATTATAGCAGATTTTCACGCCGGCATTTTCAATGTACCTGATTTCCGTCTCAATGACGTCCCTGGGCAGCCTGAATTCAGGAACGGCAATTCCCAGCATACCGCCGGCAACAGGCTGGGCTTCGAAGACGGTGGTCTCATACCCGATTTTGGACAGAAAATAAGCACATGACAGTCCGGCAGGTCCCGCGCCGACAACCGCAACTTTTTCCTCCTGCGTGACCGGATACGGATCTCGTTCCGGACCGATATTGTCAAAATACCAGTCGGATGCAAACCGTTTTATTGCACGGATGGCAACCGGGTCATCGAGTTCTCCGCGCCGGCATTTGTATTCACATGGATGGATACAGATCCGTCCGCACACTGCCGGAAACGGATTTCTCTCCCGGATAATATCCACTGCCTGACGGTAATTCCCGCTTGCCACGGCTGCCACGTAATTCGGCACGTCGATCCCGGCCGGACAGGCATGCTGACAGGCGGAAATAACCATGGAATCACAAACCGCACCGGCACAGCGGTGCTCATGGATATGATCCGTATATTCCTTTTCAAAATATTTTAAGGTGGATAATGCCGGCTTGGGACTGGCCTGTCCCAGTCCGCACAGCGATGCGTCCATCATGGTCTCGCCCAGGGATTTTATGGTGGCAATATCTCCGATTTTTCCATTACCCTGTGTGATTCGGGTCAATATTTCCAATAGCTGGGTAGTCCCCAGACGGCATGGTGCGCACTTGCCGCAGGATTCTGACTGGGTGAAACTTAGGAAAAACCGAGCGATTTCGACCATGCAGTTATTTTCATCCAGTACCACCATACCTCCGGAACCCATGATGGCGCCGATCCGCTGAATCGTATCATAATCAATGGGAAGGTTTAAAAACTGGGCCGGGACACAACCGCCCGCAGGCCCGCCCATCTGCACGGCCTTAAACTTGCGCCCCTTGGGAATGCCGCCACCGATATCAAAAACCACTTCCTTGATGGTTGCGCCGATGGGGACTTCCACCAGACCGGTGTTGTTAACCTTGCCGGCCAGGGAAAATATTTTGGTCCCCTTGCTGTTTTCAGTCCCCACTTCCCCATACCATTGGGCGCCGTTTTTAATAATCAGCGGTATATTGGCAAGGGTTTCCACATTGTTGATATTGGTCGGTTTTTCATCCAGCCCGGCCTGGGCGGGAAATGGCGGCCGAGGCCGGGGCATGCCCCTTTTGCCTTCAATGGATGCCATCAGAGCGGTTTCCTCACCGCAGACAAAGGCGCCGGCCCCCATTTTCAGTGTTAAATTAAAATTAAATCCGGTTCCCAGAATATTTTCACCGATCAGCCCCAGTTCCCCGGTCTGAGCGATGGCAATGTTCAGATGATCCACGGCGATGGGGTATTCTTCCCGGACATAAATGATTCCATATTCAGCGCCCATGGCATAAGCGCCGATCAGCATTCCTTCGACAACCGCATGAGGATCGCCCTCTAAAATCGCCCGGTCCATGAACGCGCCCGGATCACCTTCATCGGCATTGCAGATGATGTACTTCGGGGTGTTTTTTGACTGGCGGGCAAAACCCCATTTAATGCCGGTCGGGAACCCCGCCCCTCCCCTTCCCCTTACTTTGGCTGCTTTGACTTCTTCAATAACCGTCTCCGGTGTCATGTGTGACAAAGCCTTCACCAGGGCTTTGTAACCACCGGCGGCAATATAATGCTCGATGCGGGTCGGATCAATCCGGCCGCAATTGGCCAGAACGCGTCTTACCTGCTTCATGTAAAAGGGGATCTGATTGCGGTAATAAATCGGCTTTCCGATCTTTGGATCTTTGTATGCCAGACGCTCGACCAACTGGTTCTGCTTCAATGTCCGGAGGACGATTTCAGCCGCATCATTCGGATCGACCTCCTGGTATTGAACACCTAAAGGCTCGATTGCCACTACCGGTGCTTTTGCGCAGAATCCGTGACAGCCGGTAGACCGAACCTCCACCTCATCTGAAAGACCCTGCTTTGAGACTTCTTCGGCAATGGCATCCCGCACCATTTCCGCGCCATAGGCACGGCATCCGGTCATGCATACATGGACTTCCGTTTTCCCTTTATTCGTCTCAGCAAGAATTTTATTGCGAAGCCATTCCAACTGTCCGATGGATGTAAGTTTTTTCATGCTTATCCATCATCCTCCTTGTTTTTGCTGTATTGTCCCAATACGCTGGTAACCTTGGTCGGATTCAATTTTCCATAATATTCCCGGTTGACCATCATCGTGGGGGCCAGAAAACAGGCACCGAGACAGGCAACCGTCTCAAGTGTGAATTGATAATCTTCACTGGTTTCACCTTCTTCCAGATGAAGCTCTTTTTTTACATGCCGCAGGATGCTTCGACTTCCCTTTACATGGCAGGCAGTACCGCGGCAAACCTTGAGAACGCATTTGCCTTTAGGTTTTAATGAAAAACCGGAATAAAATGTGGCGACTCCCTGGACCTGCGCCGGGAGCATTTTCAGCGATTCGGCGATGGGCTCGATGGCTTCCGGCGGAATATACCCGTACACTTCCTGAACTTCCTGGAGTAATGGAATCAGGCTCCATTTTTGGGTCCGATGTTTTTCAATGATGGCGGTTAATTTATTCCAGTCGATTTCTTTCGGATCCATCGATATATCACTCCTTGGCTAAATTTTTTCTATCAGGACACGGCTGAGCATACAGCCGGCGGAATTCGGATGCGCTTTTTGACCCAGACCCACAAGATTCATGGCATCATTATGATTTACGCCCATGGGAATAAAAACCAGCCCTGCGGGAAGATGTCTATTCTGAATGAATTCCCGTTCGATTGAACCGAATTCGGATTTTATCCGCACCCGGCCGGAAGAATTTAAACCTAACGCACCGCAATCCGCTGTTGAAATTTCAATCTCGCCTTTCCGGTCATAGGCCCGAATCCTTTCGGATCGGCTGGTGCGCGTTCCGCTGCCCAGATGAAACCTCGGTGAGCTGATTTTGGCGATAAGCGGATAGGAAGCATCAAATGCGGCACTGATGGCTGGAACCGCCGGCAAAAATGAAAATTTTACATGGGTGGATAAAAACGGATTGTCGGATTCATTGTTTTTAATCCAGTCTTGCTGTTGGTTTCCAAGTCCTTGGTACATGGGAATTTTAAGCCGGATCTCCTGTCTGATTTTTTCAATTGTATGGTATTGTTCCGGATATCCCATCCCCTTTACCACCTGAGAAAGAATGTCCCAGTCCTCCCGGGCATTCCCCGGCGGCGAAACCACAGGCTTGAAGGTCTGTATGCGTCCTTCCATATTGGTAAACGAACCGTACTTTTCATACACGGCTGCACCTGGGAGAATCACATCGGCGATTTGCGTTGTCCGGTTGCAGACAATATCCTGAACCACCAGCAGATCCAGTTTCCCGAATGTCGCGGCCACCCGATCCGGCTGAGGAAGCGATCTTAAAAGGTTTTCTCCCATGATATAAGCGGCTTTAATTTTTCCGGATTCAATGCATGTGATAAAAGCCCCCATATCCAGGCCCATATATTTTTCCGACGGCATTTTCACCCGGCCGGGCAGCAGATCCGGGACTGCGCCCATATCCATGGCTCCGACCAGATTATTTTCCGCCACCGGTATATAAATCCCGGCTCCTTTCGCGCCCATTCCGCCGGTCAGGAATGAAAAGTTAATCACTGCGTCAATAAGCTGTTTTCCGTCCGGATCATTGAGTGTATATGCCCCGACAACAAATGCGACTTTCCGTCCTTTTACTAATTCAAAGGCCTGCTTAACTATTTCCGGTGACCACGTGTGTTTTTCCGTAATTTTTTCAGCATCAAAATTTGCAAGGGATGCCACATACGGATCCAACCCGAACGTATATTGATTGATAAAATCCGTATCCTGAAAATTGCCGTCCACGATCTTTCGGGCCAGGGAATTGATCAGGCCACTGGTATTCATGCGATGGCCTTTTGACATATCCGGCCGGATCCACAGGGCTGACAGCGCTGCCAGATCTGTTTTAAAAGGATCAACAAGAATCATCCGGGCGCCTTTTTTAGCAGCGCGCTTGACATGATAGTCTGCCACCGGAACAATCGATTCGAGATCGGAATGGATGACAAAAACAACTTCAGCACCCTCCAGGTCGGCCAGGGCATTTACGCGACAACTTCCGTGGGTTCTTTCATCTATGTATGCCAGAAGTTTCTGGCCGGACGCATAACCGGTGCCGACTATATTTCCGGTTTCAAAAATATCCCTGGCAATTTTCTGAAAAAGAAAATTTTCTTCGTTGGAGCACTTTGAAGATCCGATAAACGCAATACTGTCGGGTCCATGTTCCCGTTTTATTTCAGACAGCCGGGTGGTGACGATTTCAAAAGCATCCTCCCATGAAACAGGAATATGTTTGTCATTACTGTTTTCATCCTGTTTCTTTATCATCGGCTGGGTCAGCCGGTCGGCGGAATTGATAAAATCGTTTGCAAAATGACCGCGTATGCACAGGGTAGCACCGTTGACGGAAATTTTACGTTTTGACGGGTTCACCTCAACAATTTTTCCACCGGCAATCCCCATTTTAAGACTGCATCCGACGCTGCAGAACCCGCATATGGAATTGATCTCTTTTTCCGGGGTGCCTACATAACGGGTATTTTTGACCGAAAGCGCTCCGGTTGGGCAAATAGAAACACAAGTACCGCAGAACGTACAGATTGAATCTTCCAGCGGTTTTTCATAGAAAGTGGCCGGCCGGGAATGAAACCCCCGATGATTATAATCAATGGCTCCGGTGACCACCAGTTCATGATCCGCCCGGATGCATTTCCCGCAAAGGATGCATTTGCTCAGATCTCTAATGATAAATGGATTCAGCTGTTCATAAGGGGTATAGTTGGGCATGGGATAAAGCCCCGTCTCCCCCACCCCCAGAGACGCGGCAATATTTCTGAGCTCGCAGCGATTTCCCTTGCTGCAGACAATGCAGGATTCCGGATGTTCCGCCATCATCAGCCGGACGATGTTCCGGCGGTGATTGAGAATCTTTGGTGTTGCGGTTAAAATTGACATGTCCTGGGCGGCGGGGGTCACACAGGATGCCATCAGCCGTCCTGTTTTTTCATCTTCAACCAGGCAGACTCGGCAGGCGCCATGAGGCTTCAAATCCGGATGATAGCATAGTGTCGGTATTTTAATACCGTTCTTTTCGGCAGCCTGCAGAAGACTGGCACCGGAAGGGCATGTAACCTTTTGACCGTTAATCGTGAGAACAATAATTTCCACAATCGGCTCCCTCTAATGAGTTGCAAAGGGCACGGGTGATAATTGTCATGAACTCAGGTCGCGGATTCAAATGAGATGAGATTATTTAGTGCCGGAATGAAAACCGAAAGAATTTACGGTTTTCTGTCGAACATTCTTTCAGGTCAGCAGCGCCGAGATGGTATCTCTGCTTTTCTTCACCCCCTATGGTAATGATATGGACACCCTGGCAAAGATGCTTTAAGCCCTTTGCGGTGTCCGCCAACAGTTCTGTACTGGCATTTTTTTGTCCGGTGCTTTAGCCAATTTTTGTAATTTCCTCCGTTTATTTCATCTCCGGATCCGGAATTTGCCCCGGGACAATTCAACACCGGATAAAATTCCGGTGACATGAAATCCTGCCGATCGACAAAAGGCATGATAACACAAACATTGTGGAGGGACGCCGGAAAGTCTCCCCGGCAAGGGACAGTCATAATTTAAAAACTTATCCAGATTCAACGTTCTTTGAAGAAAATAACTGAGTGATACCAAGAAGCAGAATTAATGTGTGATGCTATCGTCATCCAGATGCGGCATTGACTGATCAATAGGCAAAGAAATGGTAAAAGTGGTTCCCTCTCCTTTAGTGCTCTCAACGGTAATATCTCCACCGTGATCTTTTATAAAACCATAACATACTGACAACCCTAATCCAACTCCTTTAACGCTGTCTTTTGTGGTGAAAAAACTGTCAAAAATCCGACCGATATTCTCTTCACTGATCCCCACACCCGTGTCCGAAAACAGGACATGTGCAAACCCATTAACACTTGCAGTGGAGACAGTCAGGGTCCCTCCTTTAGGCATTGCATCCCGGGCATTTGAAATCATATTAAGAAAAACCTGTCGCAGTTGGTTGGTTGACGCAAAAACCGCTTCAAGGCCATCAAAGAAGTTCGTTTTTATTTTGACATCGTTTTCCTGCAACTGCTTCGCATGAAGCATTAAAACCTCATCTAAAATTGTATTCAAATTGACTGATTTTTTTATTTCCTGTTCGGGCTTGGAAAATGACAACATTTTTTTAAGCATATCAGCCAATCGGACAATCTCTGAAAGGGACATATCCAGTAACTTTCGACGCTTGTTTTCGGGAGGTATCTCAGTTTTCATGAGTTCCAACGTATTCATGATACCAAAAAGGGGGTTATTCAACTCATGAGCGATTTGAGAGGTCAGCCTGCCCATGGCAGCCAGTTTTTCTGAATGCAGCAACTGTTCCTGAGTCCTGCTCAACGCACGTTCCATTTCTAAACGTTCCGTAAGATCCACAAAAGATCCAATGGTGGCAACTTCATTGCCCTCATCATCATAAATCATTGCGGCTGACAAATGGCCCTCTAAAGTTTTACCGTCTTCTCTGACATAAAGAACAGACTGCGGCGGAAACGTACCCACGGGTCCGTATTGATTACTCCTGATTATTTTCATTATTTCTTTGGCTTTCCCCTCAGGATATACCTTGGTGATATTCATGTTACCGATAACAGCGTCGGCAGCATATCCCAGCGTCTTTTCTGCCTCACGGTTCCAGATAATAATATTGCCACGCAGGTCCGCTGCCATGATGGAAATCGGCGCGCTCTGGATAATCATGTTCATAAAATCATGCGCTTCCCTGAGCTTTCGCTCCATCTGGTATCGCTGACTCAGGTCCACATTGATGCTCTCATAACCGACAACGTTTCCGTCAAGATCATACCGGGCATTACTTGTCAGCATGATGGGTACCGGTGTCCCGTCTTTCATTTTGAATTGTACCTCAAAATCGGTCACGCGACCTTCACTCTCTATCATTTCCTGAAATCTCAGCCGATCTTCGGGAAAAAGATACAGGTCTTTTACAATATCGATATCAAGAAATTCTTCTTTGTCTGAGTAACCAAGTATGTCAAGAATCGCCTGGTTGGCGTCAATAAACTTGCCTTCTTTTGTGCTGATGGCAATACCCACCGCCAAATTCTCAAACAATGTTCTGTATTCTTCAACAGATGTCTTGAGTTTTGCCTGATCCTGTTTGCGATGGGTAATATCTCTGAAAACACCTAGCTTTGACAATGTTCCGTCAGGGTAGTAAAGGGGGAGTTGTGTAACTTTAAACGTTTTATCGACGATAGGCATAAAAAGTTCCATGTCAAGCCGTCTGCCCTTAAACACCTCCTCACTGCGGCACCATTTGCAGCGGGACTCGCCGTTATTGAGGACCTCATAGCATTTTTTACCCACCCCGTTACCGAACATATCAATCATCTTCCGGTTCATGAACTCAACCGTATAATCCTGATCGATGACATAAATACCGTCATCAATGGTATCGAGAATCGTATGCAGCATGAGTTTTTCCCTAGCCATGGTATCCTCTCCATCCCCACTTTTGAAAAAACATATCAAAATACAATGAGCCTGGCGTTAAACCACGGGCCTTGGCAGTACTCCGGCTCTTTCAGCTATTTCAGGGACTTTTTCCTCCCACTCGATAGCCATCAGATGAACGCCCGCAACACCTTCCATTTTCTTGAACTCTTCTATCTGTTCCAGGGCAAACCGGATGCCTTCTTCCGGCTGATTTTCCTTTTCCACGCCTTTTAACCGTTTCTTCAAAGAATCCGGGATATCCATTCCAGGTACAAACTTGGACATAAAATTAGCCATACCGGCACTCTTCATCGGGGTCACCCCGGCCAGTATATAACACTTTTCGTGCAACCCCATATCAACGACCATTTTCATGAATTCTCTGAATTTATCCATGTTGAAAATGCACTGGGTCTGTATAAAATCTGCTCCTGCGGCAATTTTTGTGGCAAGACGATGTACCCTGAATTCAAAAGGGTCCGCAAACGGATTGCATGCGGCACCCACAAAAAGCTTTGGCGGCACGTCAATATCGTCTCCGTTCATGAATTTGCCTTCATCCCGCATCATGGTTGCCAGCCGGATTAACTGCATGGAATCAATATCATGCACGTTCTTGGCCTGGGGATGATTTCCAAATGACTGGTGGTCCCCTGAAAGACAGAGCATATTACGGATACCCAGCGCGTAGGCACCCAAAATATCGCTCGTGATAGCGAGTCGGTTGCGGTCACGGACAACCATCTGGAAATTAGGTTCAAGCCCTTCATCAATCATCAGGTGTGATGCAGCAAGACTTGACATTCTGACAACAGCCGTCTGATTATCCGTCATATTCACTGCATCCACTTTACCTTTCAGATGCTGGAATTTTTCTACAAGATGTTTTACATTTGCCCCCTTTGGAGGACCGCACTCCCCGGTGAATGCAAAATGACCGGCTTTCAGAATTTTTTCAAGATTGCTTCCGGATTTCAGCTCACTCATTGGGCTATCTCCTTTGTATAACATATAATCTGTCTATAAAATTTTTATCCTTATTCATCACGAACGGTAAAATCGTCCAGTGTTACCCTGCGAGTTCTTCACGAATACTCCGCCTGGGACCTCCGTCCCTTGCTGTCCGCCAGTCTTTGGGCTCTTTCACACACACCAGATCGGCAAGCCGTCC
>JAHECJ010000532.1 GCA_024641805.1 Desulfococcus sp. | reverse complement strand
CGGAATCCCCATCATTAAAGGCCCCTTGGTCGATTACCTCTATATCGTCGATGAAGACGAATTTACCGATGGGCAGGAAATCGTCGAGCAGTCGAAATTCGGTAATTGGCTATGGGTGATATTGGAAGGCACGGTTGAGGTGATTCGTTTATTGCCCGAGGGGCAAGTGACGATAAACAAATTATCAGAAGGTGCTTTTGTCGGCAGTATCGGTTCGTTAAAGGAAAAAAGTAACGTCAGGAGCGCCACTGTCTCTGCTGCCGGGCATGTTACGCTGGGTGTACTGGATTATCATCGGATTTTAGAAGAATTTTACAAAATTTCTGAAAATCTTAAAGAAGTTTTATTTTCGATTGAAAATCGCTTGAAACAAGTGACTACGATTTGCGCAAAAGGTCTTTTCAATAAAGTTAAAATTCATCAAACCATGGGAGACCTTAAAAAACTGCCCATTCCTGAAAATACGGATGATAAAATCCAGAGGATTGTTACCGGAAAAGCAGTTGTCGTAAAACAAATAAACAAGCACTTTCTTCACCTCTGCGAGCTAACCACAGACGATTTTATCGGGAACATTCCTTTTTTAAGTACGTCTCATGAGCCGCATTCCGCAATGCTTTTTGTTTCTGAAGATTTTCAGACTGAAGAAGTCGATTTAATCGACCTCAAAGAAGAATATGACGAATTGTCTGCGACATTGAAAAATATGGTGATACATACATCCACATGTTTATCAATAACCACCGGAAGGCTGTTGGAGATCGTCAAGAATTTAAAAACAAAATAATTGAATGACCATTGATTCTTTTTTATTTTTTTTGTAGAAAATGATAATCATTTAAATCAAGACCAGGTATTCATCTTTTTGTAATAGCTAAAAATATTTTTAGTGGTAAGGAGTTAAGCAATGGGAAATAATAAACGCAAAAACGAGAGATTCGATGCATTAAATCTTTTATCCTATGTCAGTCTTGATTCAGATGGCAAAGAATGGAATCAGGGGATGGGCCGGACGTTAAATATCAGTGAAAGCGGCCTTCAACTGGAAACCCATGAACCCATTGATTCCAGGGAAATTTTGCAGATTTCAGTCGGGATTGAGGATGAACTTATTGAAATTAAGGGTAAGGTCGTCTACACCAATCGCGGTGATTCTGGTAAATTCGAAACAGGCATTGAATTCATCCAGGTCCGGCAGGATGCCCTGAGAGTGCTGAAAAAATATATCAGTGAATTCAACAAACAATTCGTTAAATAAGAATTTCTTGCGATATTAATACAAAAAGATAACCATTCGCGATCAAGGGTGTTTTTAATGACCAGTAAACCGATTTTTGAAACTGATTTTCCTGAACTAAAATTAATCAAAAGAGGAAAAGTCAGAGATATTTATGACCTGGGTGATAAAATATTGTTGGTTGCATCCGATCGCATATCCGCCTACGACGTAATCATGCCGAATCCGGTTCCTCGAAAAGGCGAAATCTTGACCCAGATATCGCTCTTTTGGTTTAAAGTTATGGAGGATATCGTTTCCAATCACCTGATTTCAAGCAATGTCAGCGAATATCCCGCTTCTTGCAGACCGTATGCCGATGCGTTGCGCGGCCGAAGCATGCTGGTGAAAAAAGCAACTCCGCTACCGATCGAATGCGTTGTCCGCGGTTATCTTTCCGGTTCCGGGTGGAAATCATATCAGGAGTCCGGAGAAGTCTGCGGCATAAAACTTCCCGCAGGTCTGAAAGAATCCGACCAACTGCCCGAACCAATTTTTACGCCATCCACCAAAGAAGAACTTGGCGCGCATGACATTAATATCGATTTCAACCAGGCGGTTCAATTGGTCGGCGCCCGGCTTGCGGAAAAGGTTCGTGATTTAAGTATCGCCATTTACAAACAAGGCTCGGCCTTGGCTGCTGAAAAAGGAATTATTATCGCCGACACCAAGTTCGAATTTGGCATGATCGACGATCGATTGATTTTAATTGATGAGATTTTAACGCCTGACTCATCCAGGTTCTGGCCGAAACAAACCTACCGGCCCGGCGGTCCGCAAAACAGTTTTGACAAGCAATACTTGCGTGATTACCTGACCTCGATCAAATGGGATAAAAGTCCTCCCGCCCCATCACTTCCGGAAGAAGTCATTCAAAAAACGCATCAGAAATATATGGAGGCGTTGACCTCCCTGACCCATTGATTTTATCCCATGGAATTTATTTCTGACAACGTCGCGATTGACCACATTGACGTTAAAGATTTCGCATTTAAAATAACCACCAAATCATCGGTTGATGATCTGGTTGAATCGATTAATAATATCGGGCTAATCACCCCGCCTATTCTTAGGCGAAAGGCGGCAACCCGCTATTCCATCGTCAGCGGTTTTCGAAGAATTGCTGCCTGCCGCGCCTCTGGCTGGGAACGGGTGGATGCACGGATCATCTCTGAGGATGACAATGATCTCAATTTTTTGAGACTGGCAATTGCCGATAATGCCCTGAACCGTCAACTGAACGTGATTGAGCAGGCTGTGGCTGTTTCAAAGCTTTCGGTTTTTTATCCACATGATGACATCCTTTTAACCAAAGAATCAAACGCCGTCGGTTTAACTATCAATCCAGGGCTGATAAAAAAACTGAAAAAAATAGATTCGGTTCCTGACGCGCTGAAAAATAAAATTGCAACGGGCGTCATACCCTTTACGATCGGCCTTGAAATGGCAGATCTGGACGAATCAATTTCCATGGCACTTTTAAAAATCATTGAAGCATTAAATCCTACCCTGAATCATCAAAAAGAAATCATTCGACAGATCAAAGAAATAGCCAAATTATCCGGCGTGCCGATGTCCCAGATTATTCATGC
>JAHECJ010000531.1 GCA_024641805.1 Desulfococcus sp. | reverse complement strand
CCAATGGGATCATCACAAAAAGCATTCACTTAAGGATTTTTATTTTCTAAAATAAAATATGAAAACAAGCGTCTGGGAGTTGCAAGCGAGTCTGCCGGCATTTAATTCCTGCAATTCTTTTCGGCACGGTTTTCAACTTCTCCCCTACCCTTGCGAACGGAGTTTTAGATGAAAAATCCGGGCAATCATTTTTGTCGGATCATTCACGGTATTTGTCTCGCCGCCATTTTTTTATGCGTCATGCCGCTATCCGGAGCACAGAATGATAAGGGAACAGATTCCGCCTGGCCCATTGCCCATGAAAAAGAATGGATTTCTAAACACCCGGTTGTCCGAATAGCCCCCGATCCGTATTTCCCTCCCATTGAATCCTTATTCATGAGCAATGTGTTCTGGATGATTCTGATCGGACTTGTGGGGGTTTTCGGCTTCATCATTTTCGTTGTTACGTTATGGAGCAGATCCCTTAAAAAGGCAGTAAAACAAAAAACTGAGGAGATAAAAACAGAACTGGCCGAGCGAAGGCGAACCGAAGCGGCGTTGCGGGAAAGCGATGGAAAATACAGACAGATCTTTGAAAATATTCAGGATGTCTATTACGAGACAGGCATTGACGGAACAATTATAGAACTCAGCCCCTCTATTGAAAAAGTATCTCGATACAAAAAAGAGGAGTTAATCGGAAAATCACTTTATGATATTTATTCCGTCCCTCAGGAACGGGATAAACTTGTGACGTTACTGATAGATACCGGCAAGATTATTGATTTTGAAATTTACCTGAAAGATAAAGACGGCATTGCAAAACCCTATTCGATAACCGCCATGTTGATTCATGACAGTCAGGGCAATCCCGAAAAAATTGTCGGTTCCATGCGCGATATTTCAGACCGGAAGCAGGCTGAGAAAAAACTGCTGGAGAACGAAGAAAGATACCGGCTGCTCTTTATGCACTCCAATGACGTGATTTATTCTTATGACCATGAGTTCAAAATTCTCACCATATCACCGTCGGTTGAAAACGTATTGGGATATAGACCGGAAGAATTGATCGGCAAGCCTTTTCAGGATTTGAACATTCTGGTACCCACATATCTTGAAAAGGCTTTTTCGGATGCGATACGGGTATTGTCTGGTGAAACCATCAATTCCGCTTCATACGAATTTATCTCAAAAGACGGGCACTTAAGATTTGGTGAAGTCAGCGGCGCACCCCTTTACCAGAAGGGAAAAATCATTGCCGCCATTTCCGTTGCAAGGGATATCACCCAGCGCAGGAACATCGAAAATACGCTAAAGAAAAATGAAAAAAAGCTGAGAACTATCATGGAACACAGCAATGAGCTGTTTTACATCCACGATACGAATCATATTTTTACTTACGTAAGCCCTGCTTCAAACAACATCCTTGGGTATACTCCCGAAGAAATGATGATAAAATGGACAGTTTTGACGACAGACAATCCGATTAATCAAAAGGGATTTGAAATCACTAAAAAAGCGATACAAACCGGGCAAAGGCAGCAACCTTACCTTCTCGAATTGAAAAAAAAGGATGGTACGCTCGTATTGCTTGAAATTGATGAGTCTCCGGTGAAAAACTCAGAGGATGAGGTCATAGCAATCTCAGGTGCCGCGAGAGACATAACAGAACGTATTTTAGCGGAAAGACAGATCAAAGAACTCCAGAAAGAGATTATCCAGTCCCGGAAAATGGAATCCATCGGCACTCTGTCCGGGGGGATTGCCCATGATTTTAACAATATCCTCAGTATCATTATCGGCAACACGGAACTGGCCTTAGAGGATGTGCCGGAATGGAATTCGGCTCATGCGAATCTTGAAGAAATCAAATCCGCCGGGCTGCGGGCCAAAAACATTGTCAGTCAGCTTCTGGCGTTCAGCCGTAAAACAGAGCAGAATTTAAAACCCACGGCCATTGGACCGGTCATTAAAGACGCTCTCCGATTTTTGCGATCAAGCATTCCAAGTTCCATCGATATTCACACGGATATTTCCGACGCGGATGAATTTGTCCTGGCGGACCCGGTTCAGATCAATCAGGTCATGATGAACCTGTGCATTAACGCATCCCAGGCAATGGAACAGAGCGGTGGAATTCTTACTGTCAAACTGGAATCCGTAAGTTTAGATGAAATATCGGCAGGACCGTCCCGGGACACGGCCCCGGGCGATTATGTCAAAATAACCGTCAGCGACACCGGACCGGGGATCAGCCCTGAAATTGCGGATCGGATCTTTGATCCGTATTATACCACCAAAGACGTGGGAAAAGGTTCCGGCCTGGGCCTGACCGTTGTTCTTGGTATTGTTAAAAATCACAACGGATCAATTTTTGTGGAACCCACATCCGGAAAAGGTGCCGTGTTTTCAATACTGCTGCCAAAGGTCACCGAACAGCCGGAGGCAAACACCAACCCGGCAATGGACCTTCCTACCGGCACTGAGTCGGTCCTTTTTGTGGATGACGAGGAATCCATTATGAATATTGGACAACGGATGCTGGAACGGCTGGGATATAAGGTTGAAGCCACCATGTCCGCCGCAGACGCCCTGAAACGTTTCCGCTTATCTCCGGATAAGTATGATCTTGTCATCACCGACATGACCATGCCCCAAATGACGGGGATTGCGCTGACTGAGAAACTCATGCGCATCCGTCCGGAGATCCCGGTGATCATCTGCACGGGCTACAGCGCCCTGATTGATGAGGAAAAGGCCAAAACCATGGGTATCGCCGCCTATGTAATGAAACCGATCTCCACACAAAAAATCGCAAAACTCATCCGACGGGTGTTGGATGGGAGTGAGTGAGGGCTTGATTAGACGCTCAGGACATTTTTCAACGCC
>JAHECJ010000530.1 GCA_024641805.1 Desulfococcus sp. | reverse complement strand
ACCTGAAACCAGGTGTTCGACCGGATTTTTTCATGGCGCTCCATGCTTTTCAGCGCACTGTCAGGTATGAAAAAGATTCTATTTCATACAAAAAACAAAAGAGGAGGCCCACCCCATGAATCCTTCGTTGGCCCAGGTGCTTGAAACCCGCCGGGAAAAGGTCGAGCTTCCGGCGCAAACCCCTTCGCTTACCACTCCCGCCGCGCGCATCTCCGCCATTCGGGAGGAGCTGTTAAATACCCGTTATTCCATCTGTCTGGAACGCCCTCAGCTTTTGGACCAGTTTAAAAAGTCGCCCGAAGGCCGGAAGGCCAAATCCGCCCACCCCCTGGTCCGGCGGGCCATGGCCATTGCCTATATCCTGTCTCACCGGTCGCCAAAAATTTATGACAATGAATTGATCATCGGGAATATGACCTCCAAACGGGTGGCAGCCAATTATTATCCTGAAGGCGGCTCGATCAATATTCTGGAAGACCTTTTCCGGCTGGAAAACCGGCAGATTCCGATCTTTTTAACTCCAAAAGAAAAAATGCAGCTGGCCGGCATCGGAATCAAAACCGGCCTGACCAGTGTGGGCGGCCTTGCCCTGCTCCGGCCCGGCCGCATTTCCCATTTTCTCGATTTTTTCCGGGCCAAAAGATATTTCATCACCGAAGAAGCCGGCATCGGCCACCAGGTGGGCAATTATATGGACGTGGTGCATCACGGTCTGGTGCGGTCCGATTTGAAGGCAAAAAAATGCCTGGACACCCGGACAATGGAAGGCCGGACTCCCATTTCGCAGGATCAGGAAGCGTTTTTCAAATCCATACGCATCGTCATCAAAGGGATCCGGCAGATGGCGGCAAATCTTGCCGATGCCGCGGAAAAAAAAGCCGGGGAAAAGGGAATAACGGATGCGCGACGCCAGGAGCTTTTGGCATCAGCCGCCGCCTGCCGGCAGGTGCCGTATTATCCGGCCCGGACGTTTGCCGAAGGGCTTCAGTCCTGCTGGCTGGTCCATGTGGCCTTGAACCTGGAGGATTTTGAACAGGGGATGTCGTTCGGGCGTCTGGATCAGATACTCTATCCCCTGTATCGCCGGGAAATGGAAAGCGGGGCGCTGACCCCTGAAAAGGCTGCGGAAATCATGGCCTCGTTTCAACTGAAAACCTGCGAAACCATGCCGCTTTATTCCCAGCGCATTGATCAGTATTTCAGCGGCAATGCCGTTGCCCAGGGGATCACAGTGGGCGGGACGGATGCGGACGGCAATGACGTGACCAATGAACTGTCCGGTCTGATTCTGGATGCCTTTGCTCAGATTCGCACCCGGGAGCCGGCCCTGCATGTGCGGGTCCACGAAAATACACCGGCATGGTTTCTGGAAAAAGCGGTTCAGACCGTTCAATTAGGATGCGGAAAGCCGTCTTTTTTTGGTGATCCGGCGGTGGTCGCAGCCCTTGAAAATGCAGGGATGAGCACCGAACATGCCCGGGATTATGCGGTGATCGGGTGTGTGGAAATGGCCAGCCAGGGCCGGACCTATAATTCGTCGGACGCCTGCCTGTTTAACCTGCCGTTGTGCCTGGAACTCGCATTAAATGAGGGCCGGCGGTTCATGGGTTGGAACCCGGTACGCCGCCGATTCGGAGCAGCCACAGCGCCGCTGTCGCGGATGAACTCCTTTGAGGATTTAGTGGATGCGTTTCGCGCACAGGTCAGGGATGCGGTGGACGAGATGGCCAAGGTTATTTCCTGGCTGGAAAAGACTTACCGGATTGCGCGGCCAACAGCCATCAATTCCATTGTGACCGACGGATGTCTGGACAAGGGAAAAGATGTCACCTGGGGCGGCGGCCTCTATGATCTGACATCCATTCAGGCGGCGGGCCTGGCCGATGCCGGAGATTCCCTGTATGCCATCAAGCGGCTGGTGTTTGACGAACGCCGGATGACCTTATCCCGACTGGCCCATATACTGAAAAATAACTTTTCCGGCCATGAAGCCCTGCGTCAGGAACTGGTCAATAAATTCCCCCACTTCGGCAACGGTATTTCTGAAGTGGATGGCATGACCCAGCTGGCCGCGGACATTTATTCCGATGCCATCCGCTCCCATCAAAACACCCGGGGCGGACAATATGTACCCGGGATCTATTCCATGACCTGCCATATCGGGTTTGGCCGAAAAACCGGGGCGCTTCCCAGCGGCCGCCTGGCCGGCGCGCGCCTTTCCAACGGACTGTCGCCCGTTGACGGCCTGGACAGGTGCGGGCCGACGGCCGTCCTGCGCTCTGCCGCATCTTTAGACAGCCATAAATGGGCCAATTGTTATGCCCTGAATTTGAAGTTCGACAAAAAAACCGTGAGCGGCAAATCCGGGGCAAATGCGCTGGCCGGTATTTTCCGGACCTATTTTGATCAGGGCGGCATGCAGGTGCAGGCGAATGTCCTGGATGCGGATATGCTGCGCGAGGCCCGCCGCGATCCGACATCCCACCCCGGACTGGTGGTGCGGGTTGCCGGGTATTGTGCGTATTTCAATGATCTTCAGCCTGATGTTCAGGATGAAATTATCGAACGCACGGCCCATGGCATCGGGTAATCAAGTGGAAACCAAAAATCCCGCGGTTTTTTCCCTCCAGCATTTCTGCCTGCATGACGGTCCCGGTGTCCGGAGCATCGTGTTTTTCAAGGGCTGCCCCCTGCGATGCGCCTGGTGTCAGAATCCCGAATCATGGCGGGTTTCGCCGGAACCGGCTTTTAAAGCACATCTCTGCATTGACTGCCAAACCTGTGTCAATGTCTGCCCGCAACAGGCCATATCCGCACCCGGCATTCGGGATGCTTCTAAATGCCGTCAATGCATTGTCTGCGTGGAACATTGCC
>JAHECJ010000529.1:2144-2874 GCA_024641805.1 Desulfococcus sp. | reverse complement strand
ACTCATTAATACTTTTTCGATCATCAAAAAATATATTTTTTTGCATAACCATTGGCATTATTGAATTATATAACCGTTTCATTTTTAAAAGTGACCGACATGACCGATCAGCAAAAAAATAAATTTATCCTGGCCATTGACCATGGCACTTCGGGCATCAAGGCGGCCATTGTTTCCGTTCACGGCCAGGTGCTGGACTATGAATACGAAAAGACCGCCATCTTTTTTCTTCCGGACGGCGGCGCAGAGCAGAATCCGGGTGACTGGTGGCAGGCGCTCTTAAAGGCCTGCGCCCGGCTGGTTGCCAGAGGGGCGGTCCGTCCGGAAAACATCACGGCGATTGCGGTTTCAAGCACATTCTCCACCACTGTGGCAGTGGACAAAAACGGCGACCACCTGATGAACGCCCTGACCTGGATGGATTCCCGGGGGGCGCCGTATGTCAAAAAAATTGTGGGCGGTTTTCCCAGTGTCGACGGGTATGGGATTTTCCGTATCATGCGCTGGATTCCAAAAACCGGCGGGGGGCCCACCCTTTCAGGCAAGGATGACATCGCCCATGTGCTGTTGATCAAAAACGAATTTGCCGATGTTTACAAAAACACACATATGTTTCTGCCGAGCAAGGATTACCTGAACCTGAAGCTAACCGGAAAATTTGGGGCCTCCTATGATTCCATGCAGCTTTTCTGGGTATCGGACATCCGGGATATCCGCAACATCCGCTATG
>JAHECJ010000529.1:0-2134 GCA_024641805.1 Desulfococcus sp. | reverse complement strand
CGAAAACTACTTTCCCTGCTGGACCTGGACCCTCGCAAACTGCCGCCCATGTCAGCCTCCACGGATGTTCTCGGGACCGTCCGCAAGGAGGTGGCAAAGATTATCGGTATATCAGAAAACGTTAAGGTGGTGCTGTGTTCCCCGGATCACCAGACCGCCTGCATCGGCTCAGGCGCCGTTGATGATTTTACGGGGCATCTGTATGTCGGCACATCCTCGTGGATTCAGGCGGTCATCCCGTTTAAAAAAACCGATGTGCTCCATTCCATTGCTTCTTTCCCGACAGCCATTCCCGGCAAATATCAGTCCGTGAACGAGCAGGACATGGCCGGCGGGTGCATGAGCCATTTGTTCGACAATCTCCTGTTCTATGACAACGCACTTAAAAGCGATCCATCCGTTGATCCGTATCCGCATATTGACGACATTGCCGGCCGGGTTCCCGCCGGCAGCCACAAGCTTATTTTCCTGCCGTGGCTGAACGGCGAACGGACCCCGGTGGATGACACCACTTTGCGCGGCGGGTTTTTCAACATGTCCAAAACCACCACCCAGGACCACCTGATCCGGGCGGTGATGGAGGGGGTGGCTTATAATACCCGATGGAGCCTCGGCTATGTGGAGCGGTTTATTAAACGGAAACTGAATCCCATCAATATAATCGGCGGCGGCGCCCAGTCGGATGTGTGGTGCCAAATTTTCGCCGATGTTTTAAACCGCGAGATCCGGCAGGTGGAAAATCCCCGGCAGGCCAATGCCCGGGGAGCCTCGTTTATTGCATCCGTGGGACTTGGTTACATTTCTTTTGAGGACATTCCGAAGTTGACCAGGATAAAAAAAACCTTTCACCCGACTCCGGAAAACCGAAAAACATATGACGAACTCTATGATATCTTTATCCGGTTGTATCGGAAGAACAAGTCGTTGTATCGTCGACTCAACAGCAGATAGAATGTTTCTTCATAATTTTTAATGGACAATTCCCGTATCGGCATTATTGTTTTTCTTAATGCTTTATAAACAAAAACTGATGAAAACTTATCTCTTGTAAATTGATATAATATTATTCTCTCTTGATAAAATCTCTATTTTTATCGGGTTTCAGTGTTCAGGTGTCAGGACCATCTCATCTTCCTGACACCTGAACACTGGAACTCATCGAACATATTGAAAACAATCAAAGGAATTGCATATGGCCCTCTCTGTTGTCGACCTGTACCGGGATATTCTGCCGAAAACCAACTGTAAAGATTGCGGCTTCCCCACCTGCATGGCATTTGCCAGCATGGTGGTGTCTGAAAAGCATCCCATTAAAAACTGCCCGCACCTGACGCAGGAAGTCATTAAAGCCTGTGAAAAAGAGCTGGCTGAACAGTATGCAGCCGGGAAATGGCTGAAACGGGACATGAAACAGGATGCACTGGAGTGGGCAAAGGAAAAATCAGCCTCCATGAAAATTGAAGACCTGCCGGACAGAATCGGGGGGCGGTTGATTGAAAAAGACGGGAAACCGGCGTTAGAACTCCCCTACTTTAATGAACGCATCATCATCACCCCGGAACGGATCATGCACGCGGACGGTTCCGCGATGACGCGCTATGAGCAGGTTTTTATCTACATCCACATGGCTCAGGGCGGCAGCGCCCTTCCCAAGGGCAAATGGCGGAATCTCGTTGAAATTCCCAACACGGTTTCCAAGATGATATCCATGAAAGACCATGTGGAGACCCCATTGATTGAAAAATTCCAGGGAAAGACCGAGGCCCTGAAACAGGCGGCCTTAAAAATCGGCGGCATTGACAAACATGACGCATTCCCCACCAGCGACGTGGCCATGCTTTTTCAGCCGCTGCCCCGTGTACCGGTGATGCTCATGTTCTGGGACGGGCATGAAGAAGACGGATTCGGGGCGGAAGCAAAACTCTCCTTTGACGACACCATTACCCGGCACCTGGATATAGAGTCTATTATGTTTTTGAGTGAGCGTCTCAGGGAACTGCTTTGTGAATATCGGGGATAACCGCCATTGTTTTCGTCCGGTCGGGTAGAGTGCCCACCGGTTTTCCGGAAAGATCGAAATTTAAAAAACCGATATCCTTTCCCCCCATCGTAAACACCTGAATCGTTCCCAGGG
>JAHECJ010000528.1:2444-2887 GCA_024641805.1 Desulfococcus sp. | reverse complement strand
ATGCTGGATATCCGCCTGCCGGCACTTTTAACCATTCAAAGCGGGATCAATGAACCCCGGTACCCGTCGCTTTCAAAATTACTGCGGGCCGATGCATCCCGGATCCGCGTCATTTCATCAGACACATTGCACCCGACGCTATCGGCCTGCCGGACTGCCGGATATGCCTATCCTGAAAAAAAAAGGGATGGGATAGTTCTGGAAGGAACGCCGCAGGAAAAAGCGGAAACGCTGCTCCAGATTTTGCGCGAAAAATCGTTAATTTAGAAAAATGTTTTCAGGAGGAATAGGGAAGGCATAAGGCGTAAGGTATAAGAGGAAGGTGTAAGGTTTAAGACTGAAAAGAAAAGCCTCTGCCCTTTTCACATCAAAATCGAATAATCCCCTGTTAAAACTATCTGTTATTCCTTTAAGGTATCACAAATGCCGGATAAGGAGTTACG
>JAHECJ010000528.1:1206-2434 GCA_024641805.1 Desulfococcus sp. | reverse complement strand
GTGCATGATGCATTCCCACGGAGGACCGTGGGAACGAGAAAAAAAGGAAAGAACATCCAACATCGAACTCCCAACGTTCAACATTCAACCATTACCGGCAATCCATATCGGGCAACTGATGAATTTATACCCGCTTTGATTTGTATCTTCCTAATATCATAAAAAATATCGCAGTATCCGTCTTCGACGTTGGATATTCGATATTTATCTTTTTCCCCCTCAGCCTTCCACCTTCAACCTAATCCCCTTCCCCGTAACTGGCTGTCACCGTCGTGGTAATACCACCTCTTGGCGTAAAATCACCGATGACCGTCATTTTTTTCGGCGCAAGCACGCTCACCAGATCATCCAAAATGCGGTTCACGATATTTTCATAAAAAATCCCCACATTCCGGTATTGCAGCAAATAATATTTCAGGGATTTCAACTCAATGATGGTCTCTGCCGGCACATATTCGATGGTAATGCATCCCATATCCGGCAGCCCGGTCATAGGGCACACGGAGGTATATTCCGGCTGTTCTATGGTAATGTGAATGTCTCTTTTTGAGCGATACTGATATTCCATGGCTTCCAGAACATCTGTTTTAATGGTGTCCGGAGATTTTGATGCTTGAGCGGCTGCTTTTTCATAAGATTCGGTCATGATAATTCTTTCTAAAAATATTTAATTTCATCCGGGTTCAGGAATTTCAAAAACATGAGATAGATATGAAATATTAATTAATTATTGTCAAATGATACGTTGTTATAGATAGTCTGATTTCTGTCAAAAACGGAGTGACAGATGCCATTGATAGCCAAACTGCCTTGACGATAGATACAAAGCTGGCGCTAAAGTTTATCTCATAAAACTGAGCCTTCACTTTACAAAACCGCACGAAATTTCACTTGGGAAAATTCTGCTCCCGAATCATTGAACGGTAAGATAAACACTGATATCATAGGGAATCATTTATTTTGACAATTTTTAATTTTCATATATAATCTATTGTATTTGCATTAGTTTACATAAACGTTAGGTATACTTCACCCCATACCCCCCTTAAGGATGGAAAAATAAATCGCATGACAAAACCTCTTTCAATCAAAACGGTTTGTGTTTCAACGTTTGTTCTTTTCCTGGCAGTCCTTGGCGGCTTTCAAACCGCATCGGCGGAAAGTCTGAGCGGTTTCACGGCAAACGGAACTGCGTCTACAAGCCTTGATACTTTTGGTACGGTAACCT
>JAHECJ010000528.1:0-1145 GCA_024641805.1 Desulfococcus sp. | reverse complement strand
AAAGCACCGGGACGTTGAACGTACAAAAAGACCCGCAGTTTAATTTAACGAACACTCCCGGAACCCCTCAAAACACGATTTATCGTAGTTTGCAGGGAGTCAGCGGAGGAGATGCCGATATGGGCATCGGAAGTATCGTCAATATTTATACTGCGGCAGCGGCAAATCCGACCTATTACTTTCAGCATCGCGTCCGCACTGCCGGCAACCAGATTCAGACCAAGGCCACTATTGTTGCCATACCGTTAACAACTTCAGCAAGCAGCGTTCTGGCCAGTGCCGCCGCGCGATCGGCTGTGGCATGGTCAGGCTCTCCTCTGGCTCCGCCTGCTCAATATCCCGCGCCTATTGCCGCACCGGCGTTAGTGCCGGGTACAAATATTACGGTCGACACACTGACGCCGGTTTATACCCACGGGGCATATTATGTTGCTGCGTCGGTTGAAGCATATACCTTAACATCCGGCGGATCCGGCGACATCGGAGAATGGAAGCTTCAATATTCAACCAATGGCGGTAGTACATGGACTGATTTAGGACTTCCGGTTCAGCGGGCCATACAGGCACCGAATCGATACGGAATTGCAAACCTTGTCGGGCTTCTGCCAAATCAGTCCCCAGCGACAAATTACCAGTTTCGCCTGGTTCATCGGCAGGTGAGCGGGTCAAACACCATCTATACCAATGATGTCAATGTCGTGGCGGTGTTCACCGGCATCGGCGGCGGTGTTTTTTTCCCTGCGTATTCAGTGCAAAGCCCGCTTGTTACAACCACCAGCACCTCGCTGACCGAAGCCATCGGATTTAATTTTATTCCCAAAACCGCCACCACCAGCTTATTCATGCACAGCCAGTACTGGATGAGCTCTACCGGAAAGGACTACGCGCATTATGATTTGTTTTTAAACCCCACCCCGACGTTTACCCCGCAGCAGCTTGACCGATATCTCCCTGCCGGATCATCAGGCAGCGGGGCGTCTGCCGGGCTGGCATCCGGTCTTTTGTCAACGAATACCTATCGCGTTTCTCTCCGGCATTCGCATAATACCACCGGCCAGACCCTTAATACTAGCAATCCCACACTTTTCTTGTGGGATTTAAATACTGCAGCTCCCGCAGCTGATCTTTCAGTGACAAAGGTCTGC
>JAHECJ010000527.1 GCA_024641805.1 Desulfococcus sp. | reverse complement strand
TGATGGGCTCCGACTTGTTGCCGATAAGATCGGGCAGGTTTACCTGCTCGGAACTGACAATTTAGGCAGAGACGTACTAAGTAGAATTATCTGGGGTTCAAGAACAGTAATGGGTGTGGCTCTGTCCGCCTCCTTATTGTCATTAATTCTTGGGGTCAGCATCGGATTGGTATCAGGATTCGCAGGTGGAAGAGTCGACAAGCTGCTATCGTTGATCATGGACAGCCTTTACTCATTTCCAGGTTTGATCCTTGCCATTGCCATGGTATCAGTTCTGGGACCTGGAGTGGTAAACGTGGCGATTGCAGTTTCTGTGGTTTATATACCCACGTTTTTCCGGGTTGTACGCGGCCAGGTTCTCTCCGTTAAGGAAGAGCTTTACGTTGAAGCCGCCAGAAGCCTGGGTGCAAAAGCAATCGATATATTACGGTTGTATATCTTTCCAAATGTAATTCCTTCGATCGTTGTGGTTCTATCCCTTAGTGTTGCAGATGCAATCCTTACCGAAGCAGGGTTGAGTTTTATCGGATTAGGTCTCCCACCGGATATCCCAGACTGGGGCTATGATGTCAGCAAAGGTGCTTCTTTCCTCGTAGCCGGACACTGGTGGATGGTAACATTTCCAGGATTGATGATCACGCTTGTTGCCACAGGTTTTAGTTTATTAGGCGAAGGATTGAGTGAAATACTCAATCCACGGCTTGTAAAAAGTTAGGAACATATATGGTTACAAAAGAAAATCTTGATCATGATATTCTATACAGCATTCGGAACCTGTTTGTAGAATACCATACCCGGGTTGGAACCCTAACAGCAGTGGACAATATGTCACTTGATATCCGCCGAGGTGAGGTGCTAGGCCTGGTCGGAGAATCAGGGTGTGGTAAATCAACCCTGGGAAAAGCCATGATGCGCATGATCCAGGAACCAGGTCGAATTGCTTCTGGTGAACTCTGGTTCAAACCCAATCTTGGTGATGAATCCTTAACTGAAATTGAATTGCTCTCATTACCAGATGAAAAAATGAGAAAATTGCGGGGCAGACATATAAGCATGGTATTTCAAGATCCGATGACATCTCTTAACCCTGTACAACGTGTCGTGGATCACATAACTGAAACTATTCGGGAACACCAACCTGCAACAAGTGTTAAAGCAGCCCGGGCACGGGCGGCAGAACTTGTGGATCGCCTTGGAATCAATCGAAACAGGTTGGACGATTTTCCCCACCAACTTTCCGGGGGTATGCGTCAACGTGCGATGATCAGCCTGGCGCTTGCATTACGTGCCGACCTGGTCATTGCGGATGAGGCAACCACATCTCTTGATGTTATTGTTGAGGCACAATTCCTTGATTTACTCAAGGAATTGCGAGAGGAATTCAACTTGACAATTTTACTCATCACCCACAATATCGGCCTGGTTGCTGAACTTGCAGACCGTGTTGTTGTTATGTATGCCGGCAGAATGGTAGAACTCTCGGATGTGCAAGAACTATTCTGTACTCCACAACATCCATACACACAAGGCCTTTTGCGTGCTGTCCCTAATATTCGACTGGTGGATGACGACCTATACAAAATGCCCGGTTCACCTCCCAACCTGGTCAATCCTCCACCCGGCTGCCACTTCCACCCGCGCTGCCCAAAAGTTATGGATATATGTACCCAGGAAGCATCCACCACCCAGGAGAATTCTCCAGGACATTTTTTCAATTGTTGGCTGTATCAGAAACAATTACTACAAACCGGGAAGTTGTCCAAATGACGAAATCGACAGAATCATCATTCAACAATAAAAGCGATGCACTCGTGCAGGTGACGGACCTGAAGAAATGGTTTCCGGTTCAAAAAGGCTGGCTAGAGCAAAAACTAGCCAAAAGAACGGATAATGTACGCGCCGTGGATGGCGTTTCTTTCAAAATCAAACATGGTGAAGTACTTGGATTGGCCGGAGAAAGCGGGAGTGGAAAAACCACAATTGGTCGACTGGTTTTGCGCCTGTTGGAACCGACAGAAGGACAAATTCTCTTTGACAATGAAGATATTACGCATTTGAAAGGTGAACCCTTACGATTACTTCGCCGCAGGATGCAAGTCGTGTTTCAGGATCCATTCGCTTCAATGAACCCGCGTATGAGCATCGGGGATCAGATCGCCCACCCTCACCAGATCCATATCAATAACACTCCAGCAGAGCGTCGGTCCGCTGTAGAGGAAATCATGGAGCATGTTGGTCTGACACCTGCAAACCAGATCTATGATAAATATCCTCATCAGCTTTCTGGAGGAATGCGTCAACGGGCTGTCCTGGCACGCGCCCTGGTCACTCATCCATCCCTGATCGTGGCAGATGAACCGATCGCCATGGCCGATGTCAGCGTACGGGCTTCCTTGCTTGAATTAATGGTCAGACTCAAAAACGAATTTGACCTTACTTACCTTTTCATTACGCATGACCTGGCAACTGCAAAATATATTTGTGACCGCATTGGTATTCTATACCTGGGTACACTGGTTGAGATAGGAGACCTGACAGAAATTTACGGGAATCCGCTGCATCCCTATACCCAGGCTTTACTGGAAGCAGTACCAGTACCTGATCCAAAACTCCGCAGAACAGTGGCGATGCCAAAAGGAGAAATTCCCAATCCGATAAACCCTCCTTCAGGTTGCCGTTTCCACCCGCGCTGTCCAATTGTCATTGATAAATGCTCGCAAGATATTCCACCCCTTGTGGAAATTCGGCCCGGTCACCGGGTGGCGTGCTGGCTGGCAAAATAGATTATTATGTTATGAAAATCTTAGAATCAATAGACAACCATCCAATGGGAATGCATATCCATTGCATCCAGGAAGCGATGTCGTGGTATTCGTTATCCAGTAATTCTCA
>JAHECJ010000030.1 GCA_024641805.1 Desulfococcus sp. | reverse complement strand
GTTTTCGCCGCCTCCGCATCGACCTTCTTCCAGAACTGCCGGGAAAAATCCATGGAAGGTTCGACCGCCTGGACATCCAGAAGCAGTTTATCGACGGATTTCAGTGCCTCGTATTCCTGTCGGCAGAGAGCGCAGCCTGCGAGATGCCGGAGAACGGATTCCCTTTTTTGCGGGGACAATTCGCCGTCGATCAACGGAGAAATTAATGCTTTCACATGACAATTATTTTTCATTTTTTTATTGTCCATTTATAAATAACCGGCAAGCGACTGTTTCAGCTGCTGCCTTCCCCTGAATATCAAAGTCTTCACCTTACCCTCGGACACAGCCATCTGCCTTGCGATTTCATCATACGAAAATTCATTATATATCCTCAATACCACGGCAATGCGCTGCTGATCGGGAAGTTTCTGAAGCGCCCGCTTGATTTGTTCATCCCGCTGCCTGGATGCCAGCATTTCATGGGCTGAAGACTGGTTCTCGTCCTGATATTCCGTCACACGGCTGCCATGCGCATCTTCGACCGGGCGGTTCATGGATTGTGTTAGATAATTTTTCTTCAACTTCCGGAATTCATTCAAACAAACATTGACCGCAATCCGGTAAATCCATGTGGAGAATCTGGCATCGGGGCGATACCGGCCAGCCGCCCGGTATACCCTTAAAAAAACTTCCTGTGCCAGGTCTTCCGCCAGAACCCGATCCGAACAGAACCGGAAACAGAAATTGATCATCTGGTTCTGATATTTTGAAAATAATTTCCTGAATCCGTCTTCATCTCCGTCCTTAAACCGGAGCATCAGCCTCACATCAGGATCTGTTCTTTCCGGAAGCATTTTAATCCGCCTCCGTCAGCCCGTATTCCCGGCAAACCGCGGAAATTGCTTTTTTTAATATATTCAAACGCGATTTCCGAAAAATTTCTGATTTCCCCGGCCTGTTATCCAATTTTAAGAATCGAGACTGCCGCATCGTTATGATTATTAAACCCAAAAAGTCAGAAAAAGTTTCAAGTTTTTGAATTTCATCAGCATGCAAGCCTGCCCGCAGTTTATTGTAAACAAAAGCTCTGAAACGGATGCCCTTATTTTAAAAATTTAATCTCCCTGACCTAAAATATCAAGCTCATCCCCGCAACAAAACGGGTCGCCGGATCCGGCCGATATCCATACTTCTGGTTAAAATAATTCCCGTGCCAGAACATACCGCCTTCTGCAAACAGGTGCTTCCCTGGATAAAATTCATATGACAGCCGGGTATCGGTTTCCCAGCCGTACCATACGTCCCGGTTAAACAGATCGCCTTGCGGAAACATCGTGGCACCGACCAACTCCGCGATAATCTTCGGATTCGGCTGATATTCCAATTTAACACCCGGTGCGATCACCCCATCCCAGGTCACCCCGCCGAGCCGGACCGCCTCATCGATATCATACCGTTTGAACCCGCCATTAAAAAAAATCGATGTTGTCTGGTTAAACGGCATGGGCGACATAAATGCATGCAGGCTTCCGGATTCGGGGCTGTGATCACCGCTGGCCGAAAACACAAATGCACCTGCCGACAGTTGCCTGGAAATATTGTAATTCATATCAATATTAAATAGATAGGCGGATACGTCAAGGTCATAAGCGCCGGACCCGGCGTCTATTTCAACCGAACCGAACTGATGCAGGATGAGACAGGACACAAACACCCCCTGTATAAAATAATCCGCCTGACCGCCTACCCAGAAAAGGTGACCGGAACTTTCAAGATTCGCGTTCTCATAAAACGGTTCGTAAAGTTCTGCAATCCGGTCATCTGAGTCATAATACCCGGCACCGATGATCTCAACAGATTCCAGAAATCCCGGGCAATACCCCAGTGTTATTTTGGCCATGGGAGAATTGTCAAAGACCTTAAATGCGTCCCCTTTTATATACGTGTTCTTCGAGATATCGTATCTGAGAGCGACACCCGGCTCATCGCTGTAAAACACCATCCCCCTGCCCACAAGAAACGGCTGAAGGCCGACATCGGCTGAAAATCCGGAAGCGGAATAACTTAAAAAAAGATCAGCCAGCTTTCCATCCAGATCATCTGAATCTTCCGCATCCCATGAATGGAACCATTCCAGTTCGCCAAAAGCATAACCGCTTATATTACCGCCAAATTCAACGACGCCCTCCGGATATATCCCAAAAATATTATAGGTTTCATCATAATCGAATGTTGCGGTCGCCTCATCCAGGTAGTTATCCTCCTTGAACAGTCCTTCAAATATCTCTGCGCCCAACCGATACTCAAAGGAATACCCCGGCACATCAAAAAAAAGCAGGCAGACAGCCGCGGTTATCGAAATCAGAATTTTTGGGGGCTTCATCGGAATCGGAGGTCCTCATTCAAGATATTTAAAAAATTAGATAATATTGTAAGATGGTATCTCAAAAAAATATTTTGGGTCAACATAATTCATTTAATTCAATCTTTGAAACAAAAAATTAAAAAAACACTTTTGCATTAAAAGAACTGCGGGTATGATATTAAATCGGCCACCGGTCAACCGGCGGTCGTTTCTGCTCTATACCCGAGACAAACAGCAAACGATAAAAAAACAGGACAAACCGATGATAGCCAAACGCGCCGCGGAGATGACTTCCTTTATTGTAATGGATGTTCTGGAAAAAGCGCATGAAATGGAAAGACAGGGAATCCACGTCATCCACCTGGAGGTGGGGGAACCGGATTTTGACACCCCCCAGTGCATCAAGGCGGCGGCTGAAAAGGCGTTAAGGGACGGGCACACCCATTATACCCACAGCCTCGGGATGATTGAACTCCGGGAAGCCATATGTGAATATTACGCCGACATCTACCATGTCACGTTTGACCCGGACCAGGTCATCGTTACCAACGGCACCTCCCCGGCCATGTTCATGCTCTTTTCCACCATTCTTGAAGAAAACGATGAAGTCATTATCTCGGATCCCCATTATGCCTGTTATCCGAATTTCATCAAATTCCTGAAAGGGGTTCCGGTGACGGTTCCGGTTTATGAAAACGACGGGTTTCAATATCGGACCGATGCCATCAAAGAAAAAATTTCAGGTAAAACCAGAGGAATTTTTATCAATTCCCCGTCCAATCCCACCGGAAACCTGCTGTCCGCCGAGCGGATGCGGGAAATCGCGGGACTGCCGCCGTATATTATTTCCGATGAAATTTATCACGGCCTGGTTTACGGCGAAAAGGAACACTCGATTCTTGAATTTACAGACCGCGCCTTCGTGTTCAACGGCTTTTCCAAGCTCTATGCCATGACCGGCTTCCGGCTGGGTTATGTGATCGCCCCGAAGGAGTTTATCCGGCCCATGCAGAAGATCCAGCAGAATTTCTTTATCTCCGCCAATGCCATGGTTCAGATGGCCGGCATTGCGGCGTTAAAATACGCGGCAAAAGATGTCAACGCCATGAGACACACCTATGACAGGCGGCGGCAATACATGATCAAACGGCTCCGGGAAATCGGATTCGGCATCACCGTGGAACCCACGGGCGCATTTTATGTGTTTGCCAACGCCCGGCATCTCGGCAATGATTCATACCAACTCGCCTTTGAAATCTTAAAAAACGCCCATGTGGGCGTCACGCCCGGTATTGATTTCGGTCAAAACGGAGAAGGCTATATCCGGTTTTCCTATGCCAACTCCCTTGAGAATATTCAGGAAGGGCTCCGCCGGATTGAAGCGTATCTGAACAAAAGAGGATAATTTTCGGTTCACCCGGCCTTTTTTTTCAAAAAAAGCATTCATTACATCCCGCCCCCATATCAATTTCTTTGGGTAAGACCATTTTGTTTCACTTCGGCCCGCCGCCCGTCTGTCTTTTATTTCATTTAAATTACAAATAGTTATATATTTTTTAAACGCAAGACTGGACATTTGGAATCCGGGTGCATATGTTGCGTACATATGTTCATACAATTGTTTTTACATTTATCTTGACATTCGTTAAAACAATAGAGTATACACATATTAACGCTGATGTTTGCCATGCGAGATTTTTCGGCAAAAGCGTGACTGAAAGTTCCCCGCCGGACCGGCGGTATGAAAAACAAATATTTAAGGAGAAAAAAAATGAAAACAAATACCCGTATCAACAGGACAGGCTCTGAAAATATCATGGATCATTCCATTGATGATTTCAGTGGCAAGGGCCGCCAGTTTTCAGGCGGTGAAGGAAAAGGCGTTCAGATGAAAAAATGGAAACCGTTCACAGACTTTGTTTTAAACAAGCTCGTGAAAAAGGCGGAAATAATCAACGGCGAAGCATTGCTGCCATCGAACGGCCGGCCGGTCATTGCCATTGCAGCTCACGGTCCGGGTGTTGCCTGGATGCCGCTTGCGGCGCTGGTCGGAAAATATTTTATTGATAACGGATACGGGGACATCGTCGGCGGAATGTATCCACATAAAATATTGTTTCTGATACCGGGACTGAAAGGATTTTATAAAAGGGTACTGGGGACACCGACGGACGTGAACACGGTGGATGCCATTGTGGACTTACTTAAAAACAATGAAATCGGTGTGACCGGCACGGCGCCCGAGGGTGCCAACTGTCTTTTGTCTTTTGACGAATATGTTGCCCCCTTTCGATCAAAGGGAATGATTGCCGCAGCTATTAAAGCAGATACAAACATATGCCTGATGGCCCACCAGGGGGCGGAAGACTGGACTAAAAGAATAAACCTGCCGTTTGGCTGGACCGTACCCCTGACAACCGGCTTAAGGGGTTTCAACATTACACTTCCGCCGTACAAGAAGATCGCGCGGTATACGGTTCTGTGCAAGCGGTATCAACCCTCTATCACCGCTGCAGATTTAGAAAACAAATCAAAGAGAGAGGCCCGGTTACTGTTAAACCTTGAAATTGAGAAAATCCGCGCTGAAATGAATTTGATGACCGATGAAGTCAAGGAATTGATGAGAAAAAAGACGGTTCAGCTCAGGCTGGCAAAACCGCAAAGACAGCGTCCGCGCCAAAGTATTATGCATCAATTGCATAACCAGATATTTCCCGAGGATGCGGCATACTTATAATCAGTAATGACGAAAAATGTAATGCAGTCAACCGAGAAACAGACATTGGATTTTAACAGGATCCATCAACATAAAGGAGAAAAGCCATGTACAGCACTATAACAGCCGTGCCCGAAACCGGCAGATATCTATTCGACGATGCCCTGATGGATATGACGGTGAAAAAATTAAATCCCGTTACCCATTATATCGCCAAAGAACCCATTGGAATTAAACCGGCCATGGATGAAAAAATCCATGACATCATCAGCAGCCGCACGGAAAAATGGTCCGTGGCGGGGCCGAACCAGGATGTGATGAAAAAACAAAAAGCCATATGGGATTTTCTTCTGGATCATTATTTCCGACTTGAAATGACAGGGTGGGAACGACTTCCGGCCCAGGCCGCCATGCTGATCGGCGTTCATTCGGGGACCTGGCTGACAATGGATGCGTGGACCCTGACTGCGGAATGGTGGCGAAGATATGGCGACCGGCGCATCCTTCACGGAACAGCGCACGATGTGTTAATGGCGATGCCGGGCCTTGGGACATATTTTCGCAATGTCGGCGTGATTCCGGCAAAACGCACCTCCGTCACCGCTGCATTCGCGGCAGGGCACGACGTGGTCATCTGGCCGGGCGGCGAAGTGGACGCCATGCGCTCGTGGTCTAAGCGTCATTCCGTCGTCCTTGGCGGGCGAAAGGGATTTGTCCGCCAGGCCATCCGTTCCGGCGTACCGATTGTTCCGGTGGCGACGGTCGGCGGCCACGACACGGTATTTGTCCTTTCGGAATGCCGCAAGCTGGCGAAATTGCTTGGCCTGAAAAAACTGCTGAGAACGGAGATCGCGCCGCTGATTCTCGGGTTCCCATTCGGAATTACGCTCGAAGCCTTCCCCATGCACATTCCGCTTCCGGCCAAGATACGGACTGAAATACTTGATCCCATTGAAATTGATACGGATCCCGAGCGTGAAAACGACAAGGCATATGTCAATAAAATTTATAAAAAGGTCGAACGCGCTATTCAAGGTGGGGTGACCCGCCTTGCAAGCCGGTCGAAGCTGCCTGTCTTTGGATAGAAACAAGGGGACGTTGCAGGGCAACATCAGACGCCAGGTAAAATGAATAATGATATTAACCGGAGATTATCCCCATGAAAAATTTAAAACTGAAGTATGTCAATAAAGAATCTAAATTCATCGAAATTGAGGGGGGCAGACACCATTGCCGGCTTCATTACCGCGATGAGGGGAGCGGACCCGTATTATTTCTTCTTCACGGCGTATGCGCCTCTTTGCACACCTGGGACGCCTGGGTCGATGCTCTGAAACCCAGGTACCGCATAATCCGATTTGATATCCCCGGATTCGGATTTTCCAGTCCGCTGGGAAAAGGTGATTACGATCCTGAAATCGGTGTTGAAATCATGGAAGCATTCGTTCAAAAAATGGGAATTGAAGATTTTTTCCTGGCAGGGAATTCCATCGGCGGATTCATCTCCTGGAAGTATGCCCTGAAATATCCGGACCGGGTGAATAAGCTGATTTTAATAGATCCGGTCGGCTATAACCAGGATCTGCCCTGGATCGTAAGCTTTGCCAGCCATCCGCTGATTCGTCCTTTCGCAAGACGCATCATGCCCCGTTTTTTCTTCGAAATGGCTGCCAGACAGGTCTTTGGCGACCCATCCAAATTAACGGACCAGATCAAGGACAGGTATTTCGAATTGTCCATATCCAATAAAAACAAAAACGCCTATGTTGATTTTTTTACAGTCATGAGAAGATTGTGCTATTCGGAAGAACTCCCAAAAGGAATTTCCGAGATCAAACCGCCGCTGATGATCATGTGGGGGACAAAGGATCGATGGGTTCCTTTAAAATATTTCTCTTTATGGAAAGAAAATTTCCCGAATGGCACATTTAAAACCTATGAAGGCGCCGGTCACACGCCGATGGAAGAAATACCAATCCAAACCGCGGATGATGCGCATGCGTTTCTGATGGCGAGCTGATAAGGCACGGATGAATTTTGAATGGGTAACGAAATTACATCATCATTGCGCAGCCGAAACACCGGCAACAATTCGGTATCCGCAATCAATTAATGATGGCTATATCCGTTTATATAAATTATGAATATAACATTTATATTCAAAAACCCAATTGTCGGACTTTTCCCGGGACAGTAGGTGCAATAGATTAAAGATAAAAACATAGAGAACTTCATCAGTCAGGGGGAGACAGAATGCCTTCGCGTAAAGAGCTAAAAAATCAAAAGGAAAAAACAAGCCAGGCCCTGATTCAGGCAGCCCTGAAACTCTGCGAGGAAGAAGGGTATGCCAGTTTGAGCTTAAGATCCGTGGCAAGAAAAGCCGGGATTGCGCCCACATCATTTTACCGGCATTTCCGCGAAATCGATGAAATGGGAGTGGAAATGGTTGCCCAGGCCAAGGAGGTTCTGGATGACTGCCTGGAAAGGGCACGGGCGAAAATGACATTCCCGGCCCCCAAAAAGAACGACGCGCCGGCATTTCCGGCAAAATCGATTGAATGCGTGACACGCCCTTTTGTTGAAACATTTGTCAGTGCCATAGGGAAAAACCATCAGCTGCTCCATCTGTTTTTTCAGGAAAAAACAGGAAGCTCAAAAGCGCTGCGCCAGGCGATTTTCGATGCGAATGACCAGTTAACCGATCATCTGGCCGAAACCCTGGCCCTGATCGCCCAGACATCCAAAGCAGCGTTTGGCGATACCCGGTTGATCGCGGAAGCCATGCTGACGATTGCCGGCTGCAGCGGCATGGAAATAATGGTCCATCCCGAAGCCAAGCCCGGCGATATTGCCGGACGCGCCATCCGGAAACTCAATCTCCTCTTTCAGGGAGCCATGACCCAGGAACAAATCAAATAAGGACCAAACCATATAAGGAGCCGGCCATGAATGACCTCATTCATCAATTTCTGGAAGCCCACGTTGAACATGAACTGAACCGTTTCAAGGACGAATGCTATAAACAGACCATTGAGGAGGAAGTCTCGGCGGTTTTTGAATGGGTTAAAAAAATAAAGTTAAAAGATGTCATCACCCCGGAACAGATCCTGGGCATTATCCGGCGAAATGTGGTCGAACTTCCCGTGGCCGGCGGCGTCACCGAACTGGCCGGCGAAATGAGCCAGAAGGTACTGGCTTCCCGCCACAACAAAAAAACCTCCCTTGAAGATATATTTGCCCGCAAACAATATGACGATATTGTCGACAAGGTGGGCAGCCTCGAAAAGGCCCGAAAAGATTTAATTCACCGGGTTGTAAACAGTCCCGTCTATTCGCAGCAGATTTCGGAAGTGCTGTTCACCGGAATCAAGGAGTATCTGCTTGCCGAAAATATTTTTGCAAAAAAAGTCCCCGGCGTGTCTTCGCTAATAAAGGTCGGGAAATTTGCTGTTAATAAAACCATGCATTCCCTGGAGGTTGCGATTGAAAACAAGGTAAAAGGATATATTGAAAGCAACCTTGGAAATACCATTAAACGCAGTGAAAGATCTTTAAACGAATATTTTAACAAATCCCAGATCGTTGATGCGGGGGAAGAAATCTGGGAATCGATTGCGAAAACCAAATTATCTGAATACTTCAACACCATTGAATCCAATGATATGGAAGATTTTATTATCATCGGATATGATTTCTGGCTTCATTTCCGCAAAACTCCTTATTTTAAAGGCATTTATACGGAACTGGTGAAGTATTTTTTCAAAAAATACGGAGACCGGGAACTGGACGTTATCCTTGAAGATGTCGGGGTGACCCGGGAAATGGTGATTGGCGAACTCATTGAAATCGTATCTCCCGGGATTGAAAAGGCACTGGAAATCGGCTACCTCGAAGAACGCATCCGCGCCCGCCTGGAATCCTTCTATCTTTCCAAAAAGACGGCTTCCCTGGCTTCACCGAAGAGACCACAGAAAACACAGAAAACGAAAAAATGAAAATTTAGTGCCTACAGGTCAGGCGCGTTAAAACCGCAAACCAGACCGACGATTCCCTTATTTAGGAATCGTCGGTCTGGTTTATCAAAATTCAGCCCATTCATTCGAAATCCCTCAGGAATCCTTCGATCTGAACTTATATAGATACACTGTAGTTTTCTAATAGTGTTTGCATATTGACATATATGTCTATTCATGACATATATGTCTACATAAAAAGTAAACTCTTTTCACGCTTCCTCAAATTCCTCATTAATCCAGTACGTGACTTGTTTTCCAACTGCGCTGCTTTAACTAAAGCCTGAGCTGTTGTGCAACAGACCAGAAAGATCATGGGTCTTAAAAGTCCGACGGACTCTGTTTCAATTTTATTTTAAGGCGATTTTCCGACTGATATTTTCACGGATTGTGAATCAATTTTATCATAAAAAGTTGAGCCGTTGTCTAATTTGCCAAAGAAAGGGGGGGATGCGCAGGCTTTCAAACCATGAAGAATTTTATAATTACATGTAAACATTCATTCAAAGGAGGAAGAGCATGAAAAAACGATTGTTTATTGTGATCACCCTGGTTCTGTTCGCAACTGTAGGCTGGGTGTCGTCAGCTATGGCAGGCGGCATTGTCGTTCCCAAGGCCGACTACTCTCTGCGGCCGATGATCTTTGTTCATGGCAGTCAGGGTTCGGGGGGCCAATTCGAGTCCCAGGCGATGAGATTCACCAGCAACTCCTACCCGCATGAATATATATTTACCTTCGAATATGACTCCACCTTCGCTATCAACACGATGGAGGGAGTATTGGCTGGCATTGATGCGCTGATTTCCGAGATTCAAACGAGGACAGGGTTTGATAAAATTGACGTGCTCGGACATTCGCTCGGCACAACAGTAATGCATTCCTACCTGGCCTTTCCGAACCGGGCCGCAAATGTTGCCCATTACGTGAATATCGACGGCCGCACAGCTTCCGCGCTTCCGGGAGGGGTTCCCACCCTGGCGATATGGGCGGGGACCGGAACGCCGGGGCGCGAGATCGTCGGGGCGACCAACGTCACTATCCCCAACCAGACCCATGTCCAGGTGGCAACATCGGCTGAGTCATTCGTCGCGATGTATCAGTTCCTTACCAACGAAGACCCGATGACCGACTTTATCATCCCGGATCCCCCGGATGAGGTCCGGCTCGCCGGAAGGGTGCTCTGGTTCCCGCTTAACATCGGGTTGCCAAACACGACCCTGGAAATATGGAAAATCGACGCTGCAACCGGTGCAAGAACCAAGAAGAAGCCTATGAAGACCATTACCCTTGGCAGCGACGGATCATTCGGCCCCATTGAGGCCGTTGGCGGAGAGTCCTACGAGTTTGCCGCAGTCCAGGAAAGTAATCAAGGAACCTTCACGCACCATTTTTACTTTGAACCGTTCATCAGAAGCGACTATCTGATCCGCATACTTTCGGCACCGCGCGGTACCGGTATCAGCGCCTATCTGGACACCAGTGAAAATCACACCAACGTGATCGTCCAGAGAAACAAGGAGTTCTGGGGTGATCAGGGTGCCGAAAATGATGCTATTCTAATTAACAGCGCCGACGTGGTAAACGCCGCCACCTGCCCGATAAACAAGCGGGTTATCGCAATGTTTCTCTTTGATAAGCACATCGACGGGGTAAGTGACTTAAATACGATGCTTTTTCCCTTTAATTTACTGAG
>JAHECJ010000526.1 GCA_024641805.1 Desulfococcus sp. | reverse complement strand
CTGGACCTGGTCGATCCGTTCATAGAGCTCACTCATGCTGAAAAATGATTGGAGGAGGGTCACCGCCGTTTTGGGCCCGATTCCCGGAACGCCGGGAATGTTGTCTGACGAATCACCGGCCAGACCCAAAACATCAAGCATTTGACCAGGCTCAAGACCATTTTTTTTTAAAACCGTATCCCGGTCAATCACCTCATCCTTCATCGGGTCCCAAATGGTGATCTGATCGGTAATCAGCTGTACAAAATCCTTGTCACCGGTCACCATAATCACATCAAACCCTTCGGAAACGGCCTTTTGGGCCACAGTACCGATCAGGTCATCGGCTTCATACCCGGGCAATTCATAAATCGGTATTTCGAATCCGGCGGTCACCGCTTTAATATATGGAATCTGAACCGCCATGTCATCGGCCATCGGCGGCCGGTTGGCTTTGTAATCGGAATAAATTTTATGACGAAATGTCGGCCCCCGGCTGTCAAAAAACATGGCCACATATTCAGGTGATTTATCCTCGATAAGCTTGATCAGCATTCGCGTGAATCCGAATACTGCATTGGAGGGGAACCCTTTTGAAGTGGAAAGACTCCGAACCGCATGATATGCGCGATGAATATACGCTGTTCCGTCAATCAGGTAGACCGTTTTATGCTGTGCCATAAATAAGAGTCCTGTAACAAATTCCGACGGCAACGGATAAATTCAAATTAAAAAGATACTGAAGCAGTGCCGGATTGCAGGGCACCCCAAAGCGAAAAAAGGTGGGAGTTACGAAGCCGTCATAGATTTATGATGTTTTCAAGTTCGCTTAATCTCTTGATATGATACTCACCGGCCAGGGAAGTGTTGTCATAGGCCACAAGCGGCACCCCCGCAGCCCTGGCGGCCAGGTCATCCAGTTCCGAATCCCCGACATACAGCATTTCATCCGGAGCCGCGCAAAAATATTCCAGCACGCGAATCAACGGATCCGGATACGGCTTGGGCCGCGGGACATCAAGGGCGGTCACCACCAGATCAAAATACTTTTCAATACCGTGAACGGCAAGGACCTTGTTCATGGTATCGGTTCGGTTGGTAGCCACGGCAATTTTTAACCGGCCTCTGTATTTTTCCAGAAGATCGACTAAACCCGGCTCTATTTCCATATATTTCAGGTATGGATCATATCCGGTCTTTTTCCGCAATGCCTGGGCGGCCTCAAAATTATCCGGATCAGTGAAAAGATGGGCAATGGATTCATCCACCGTATGCATCTGAGCATAGGAAAATTGATCGGGCGTCATGGGAGGACGCCCGAAGCAATTTAACAGATGGTTATAGTATGCTTTATTGGCTTTTTCGGTGTCAAACATGACACCGTCACAGTCAAATGTAAGAACCTTTATTTTTTTCATTCAAACAGATTATTCGCCTGCTGGTTCCGGTTCATTTTCTTCAGGAACGGCTTTCATCTCTTTTTCTTCCGCGTTCGGGGTTGGCACTCTTTCTATATATCCGGACACAATGATACTGATCGGCGCCTGGTCCGTTCTGTCGGTAATTAAAAAGATTTTATCAAAATACCGGCCTTCGGTTTGCCGGGTGTTTTCAACCGTCAATTCATAAGCTTTTTTGCCTTCGATTTCGACTTCTTTTAAACTATGTTTATAATCAGCACCCTTGAGTGCATTAACCTGTAAAATTTTGAAATCTTCATTTTCTCCGGGAATAATTGAAACCGTCTCGGAAAGATTTTCACCCACGAGCCCCTTCAAAAAGACTTTGCTGGGTTTTACAGTCACAAACGTTTTGACCAGTCCAAAAAGCTCCAAGGTGAGTTTTTCATTTTTCGGGTCATTGGTGTACACTTTGATGCTTTTTTTCAAAGATCGTCCACCATATGTTTTTGTCGACAGTTTGAATGTAATCTTATCCTCGCCACCGGGAGGAATCGGTTTCTCTGGTCGGGAAACCGTGGAGCAGCCTCACCCGGCTTTGACGTCTTTAATTTCAAGATCCGCATCACCCTTATTCTGGATTATAAAATCATGGATGACATCGATTCCCGCATATACAGAGCCGAAATCAAACGAATCATTTTCAATAACCGCCACCGGGGCCGCTTCATCCGCCTGAACCGGCGTCAGAAAACCAATGGCCGCCAAGGATACGATCAGCATCATTAGATAAAATCGCTTACGCATACAACACTCCTTTCAATTAACAATGATAAATAAACAGATCCGCAAAGAGAACTGAATTACCCGAGAATTTAAGGCAGAACCAGTGGGATGTCAAGGGATATATACCCGGGACACCACCGGCATGCCGTCCCTCTTAAATAATTTATTTATTAATAAAAACAAGAATTTGACTAATTTAAGGTTAAGAGAAAAGACCCACCGGTCAAATTAACCCCGGTTTCCTATCACCTAAAAAGAACGCGGTTTAAGGGGAACAGTCTTGCTTGCCCATTTTTTTTATTTCTGCTAAAAATACCCGTAAACAATCTTTTTAAGGTCGGTCGGGGAGAGCCATGCAATCCAAAAGAATTATGTCACCGGGAGTCAGCGCGCTCCTGAGCGCAGCTTGTTTTGTCATTATTGTCGCCGGTATGCGTTCCGCCGGTGACATTCTGATCCCTTTTCTGCTATCGGTTTTTATTGCCATTATTTTTACACCGCCGCTGTTCTGGATGCATAAAAAAGGCGTTCCGAATGTACTCGCCATTTTTTTTATCATCTCTTGTCTCGTGGCTATTTTCTATCTCATTGCCCGATTCGTGGGTACTTCGGTTAATGACTTCACCGGCTCCCTGCCGGAATACCGCCAGCTGCTGGTGTCCAAGTCCGCCGGCCTTCAGCAATGGCTGAAAGGTTTCGGAATCGAAATCAGTGACGACATGCTGAAAAAATAT
>JAHECJ010000525.1 GCA_024641805.1 Desulfococcus sp. | reverse complement strand
TTCAAGCCTCACTTTGATGCCATGGGAATGGTCAGGTGATTTGGTGAGAATATCCATGACGATTCCTTCCGTCAGTTTTCCTGAGCGCTGGTCCTGTTTCTGGACCACCTGAACCCGGGTCCCCTGACGAATATCTGCTTTTTTTGTTCCGTCCATGATCATATCCGGTATAATAATTGACGCCTATTGTAATCAGCAGCGATTAAATGTTTACGTTGCTTGATATTTACTTTTTGGCAGAACCATATTATACAAACAAACAGCAGTCAATGCGGTTCGCTTAAAGACATTGAAGCGGCAGCAAACCTTCTTTAAGGAGTTTTTAGAGATGAAAATACCAACATTGTTTATCCGCATAATCCTTTGTGCGTGCCTGTTCATTCTGGCCGGATGTAACGGATCCGGAGGTTCGTCTGAATCAGGGAGTCCATCGGGATCCGGAAACCTTTCCTTATACCTGACCGACGTGTCATCCGACGAATATCAGGCGGTATATGTCACCATTGATGAAGTGTCGGTCCACCGGGGTGATGCTCCGGACGGGGAAGCGCCGGACGGCTGGCAGGTGGTCGCAGCACCGGGCCGGACATACAATTTACTGGACCTGGTCAACGGGGCTATGGAGAAACTGGGAACCTCACAACTGGATACAGGCGTCTACACCCAGATGCGTCTGATGCTCAAAGATGCCCCGGATGATGGGGACAATCTGTTGGGTCAAATGCATCCATATCCTAATTATATCATTGACAAACAAGACGGCATTCATGAATTAAAGGTCCCAAGCGGCTACCAGACCGGAATCAAGCTGGTGCATTCTTTTGAAATTATCAGCGGGCAGACTGCGGATTTGGTTCTTGATTTTGATGCCTCAAAATCAGTGGTCCAGGCAGGAAAAAGCGGCAACTACAATTTGAAGCCGACCATCAAGGTGATCGGCACGGTGGATAACGGTAAAGTAGCGGGAACTGTAACCGATGAGGATAACCGGGCGCTTGCCGGGGTTAATGTCAGCGCACAGATTTCGGATCCCGATGCACTGAACCCGGCGGATCGGGTGGTGATTGCCACCTCCACGCTGACCGATGAAAATGGTCATTACAGCATGTATCTTGAACCCGGAACGTATTTTATTGTTGCTTACAAGGGCGCTGAAACGGACTTCGGAACGGCCTTCGGACCGGAATGCACGCAATTTGCCGTCAATTTGGACTCGACATATACCGCTGATTTTCAGATGACACCCGTGCTCACCGGTCGAATAATCGCAAATGTCCAAACCAGTGACGAAATTGTGCGTTTGAGTGTTCGTCAAAACGCAGACTGCGGCACCGGCGAATCGTCAATTGAAACGACTTCGCTGTCCGTCAGCGAAGCCGGCGAATATGATATCCGGCTGCCCGGCAGGGACGGGGAGTCCATGCCCTATACAGTTGTTGCGGTTACCGGCGAACAAACAGTATCCGTCACCGTTAACGTTTCAGCAGGGGAAGATTCGCAAGTGGCGGTTAATTTTTAATCATCTTCTTAAATTTCGGGGCGTTGCTCGATTTCAGCGAATCAGCTGATTTTACCGGTTGCCAGCGTAATATGAAGCCCCCCGTGAAAAAAATCATGGGTCGTTGCTTTAAACGGGATTTTTTTTAGAAGATGTTTATCCGGGCACAGCATGGCCGCTTTCCAGCCCTTGAAATCTTGTTTCAGTTTCTGGCATATGTCGGTAAATAGCTGATCCGTGGTGTCTTTGGTTCCCAGCCGTAGGCCGAATGGGGGATTTAATACAACCAGTCCCGGGTTATTTTCCGGTAACTGCCTTTTTATGTCTTGCGGCGTCAGTTGAAAGAAATCCGCTGAAAATACATGGATTGTCTCGGACAGGGGTTTTTCCCGGATGACCTGGCCTAACGCGCGGCAGTTTTCCGGATCGATGTCTGAGGCGAAAATACTGGGTTTGGAAACCGGTGTCATCCTTTTTTCCGCTTCCTGCCGGAGATGGTTCCAACGAGAAACCTTGAAACCCGGCCAATCCATAAATGCAAAATCTCTGTACCATCCGGCCGGGATATTGCCGGTGACCATCGCGGCTTCTAAAGAAAAAGTCCCGGTGCCGCACATCGGGTCAATGAGCGTTTCCCCCGGCTGATATCCGGCAAGTTGAAGAATCGCGGCGGCAACGGTTTCGCGCACCGGCGCTTTCCCTCCCTGGGTTTTCAGCCCCCGTTTATGGAGCAGTTCACCGCTGCTGTCAATGGATACGGTAAACAGGTCGTTTTCCGCACGGACAAAAATCTGCTGGGATCGCACGGTTGGAGAATTGTGATTTTTCCCCGCTACGCCTGTCAAAAGTCTTAATCGATTATCCAGGCTGTTTTTAAACCGATCCGCAATGGCATCCGTATGAATCAGCCGGGAATTTTTTGAAGTGACATTCACAGAAATGTCCGCATCGCTTTGCAGATAAAGCTCCCAGGGAAGATCGGTCAGTTTTTTTTCGAGCTGCCGGAAATTGGATGCGGTAAAGGAGGCAAGCCGCATGAGTACACGGTTTGCTGTCCGGAGGTAGAGATTGGCCAGGTAACAGTCATGGACGCGGCCGTCAAACTCAATGCCGCCTCTGCTCATCCGGGCATCGGCCACGGACAACCCCAGTTGCAAGAGTTCATCTAAACACAGGTGTTCGACGCCGGGAAGGGTGGACACAAAAAAAGCCCGGGTTTTTCCCAGCACCTGCCGTTTGATCCGTTTTTCGAGATTTCCGATTTCAGTCATTATCGTTATGATGTATCGTCAAATATGTATTTTTAAGAATGCGTTTTAAGGCATTGGTTGATATTCCGATCGGTTATAGATCTGTAATTTCGATTTTTTTTATGTTATGCTCTAACGCAAAATCAGGCAACA
>JAHECJ010000524.1 GCA_024641805.1 Desulfococcus sp. | reverse complement strand
TGGCGGCAAGCATGATGAGAATACATGACACAAACATCAGAACCGGCGCAACGTTTTTCATGAACACACAAAAACCGCCCAGGTTGGCGGTTCCGTAAGCGGGGTCTTTTATCAGCATGGATATTGAAAGGATGATCACGCCGATGCATACGGTAATAAGGCTGCTTCTTGATTTCATAAAATCACCTGTGCAATACCCTTATTTATTTTAACTGTTTGTCTGCTTCGGTTAAGTTAAACCATTTACTTTCGGAGTTCAAAAGACCTCGCTGTTGAAATCAAGGTTCCCGCAATTTGCCATTGCCGGTTTAAAATATAAAAAAATCAAGGATATATTTTACGGCCACAAACACCACGCAAAAACACAATATGAACTTGATGGTATGCGCGGGAACATATTTCTGGCATCTTGCCCCCAGATACATGCCAACGAAACCGCCGATTCCGAAAAGGAAGCCAAGACTCCAGTCCGGCGCAACCGCCATATTTAAATAATTCAGGGCCAGCATCTGATAAACAATAACGCCGGCAACGGAAGTCACGAAAGTTCCCATGAGCGCGGCCCCGGCAACCGCATAGACCGGCAGGTGAAAAAACGTGACAAAAAACGGCGCAATAATCGCCCCGCCGCCGATTCCGTAAATTCCGCCGATCACCCCCACAATAAAACAGAGAAGGACAACCCCCGGCACTGAAAAGGAATACCGCTGCCCGCCAAACAGGAATTCCACCTGCCTTAAAGAGAAGCGGGTGCCGGAAACCGTGAATTCTGTTGATTGGGCAGATCGCGCTGCCCCGGCACGTGATTCCCTGCTTTTGCTCTTAATGGCATCCGTCAGCAGACGGGTTCCGATGTAAAGCAGAACAAGGCCTGCGAAAAATTTGAAGCTTTTGGGATTCGGCAGGTATTCCACGCGCAGCCAGGCCCCGATCAATACGCCCGGCAGCGTTCCGATGATGACCGCCCACGTAAGGGGCCAGACCATCCGCTTTTCTTTGATATATCGCCAGACGCCGCTCGGTGTGGCCACAATATTGAACAGCTGATTGGTGCCGCTGACGGACGGACTCGTATAGTTCAATACGCTCATTTGAAACGGCAGAAGCAGAAAAGCTCCTGAAACACCGGCCATGGAAGTAAAAAAAGAGACCACAAACGCGACCGCCGGTGGAAAAAATATCCATGTTTTGACGCCGGATACGGGAAACGTGACGTATAAGAAATCAATCATTTCAAAACCCATTGATGAACAACCGCCGCTCCCAGCCAGACGCCGAAACTGGCAACAAGCGTTATGGGCAGCGACAGGTTTTTCCTGAAACAGAAGAATGCCGCCACAAAAAAAAGGAAGGTGGGCAGGATTCCCCAAAGGGCGCCTTTGGTAAAGTTCTGCATGATTTCCGGATTCCCCTTGTTTTCCAGATACATCCAGACAAGGACCAGCAGACCGGTCAGTGGCATGACGCTCACCAGGCCCGCGGCGGCCGGCAGTTTCTTCCCGATCAGCGTGGCCCCGAGGATGATGGCGACGCTGATGACGACTTTCAGCAGGATTTGCATATTCTTTCTTTTCTTGACAAAAGAGTATTTTTTCAACACCAGATTAATGGTGAACTTCCTCAAGTACTTCTTTTAAAATGCCATCAACCTCTTGAATATATTCCATCACCTCTTGTGGTGCTTTTCCTTGAGTACACAGATTTCTGATGATGAGAATAAGCGGTGGCATAGACCTTAAATTTCGCACACTCTCCCAGCTCATCGCTTCATCGATATGAAACAATGCGCGATCCCATCCTTCAAATCCGGCCGCCTCAACCACAGAGGCCCTGAGAACTGACCATGCACCTTGAAGGTCGGATAAAATTGTTTTTTCATAGCCTGTCGGCTCTTCTGTAAACGGCATATTTCTCCTCAAAATACCTTAAAGCTAAATCAAAAAATAACAATCATTCGAATTAATTTCCCTCAGATCTCGTTCCCACGGTCTTCCGTGGGAATGCATACGACAATCAATTATATAACAATCCAATCACGGTTGACACTGGCAAATTTTGCCAGTGCGTGCAGCGCAAAAGGTTTTCGGAACAATGCAAATGTTGTAACAATCCATATTTATTTTAAAATTCTCTTTTTCCTCCGGACCACAGGCAACCAAATGCCCGTACCACCCCGGGATGATTACAGGGTATGGGTTCTATGGAAACCCCAGAAAACTCTAAATCGGCATTATTGCCCGGCCGCTAATTTCTCAATCGCCATCACCACCACCTCAACCGCCCGGTCAATTTCCGCTTCCGTGGTCATTTTCCCGAGGCTGAACCGGATGGTTCCCTTGGCCCAGTCTTCGGGTATGTTCATCGCTTTGAGCACATGGGAGATCTCCACGGTATCCGAATGGCAGGCTGCGCCAGCGGACGCAGCCACATCGAGCCCGATCTCCTCCAGGATCCGGTTGGCCTCAAGACCGTAAAACGACAGGCTCAGGGTGTTGGGCAACCGCAATTCCGGGTGTCCGTTTAACCGCACGCGATCAATTTTTGAAGCAATCCCGTCATGCAGCCGGTCCCGGAGACGTTTCATGTGCGCCATATTTTTGCCCAAGTCACGGTGCGCGATTTCGCAGGCCTTGCCTAACCCAACGATTTCTATCACATTTTCCGTTCCGGCCCGACGGCCGTCCTCCTGGCCCGCACCGTGGCAGAAGGGTTCCAGCGCAAGCGGCTTTTGAATGTATAACACCCCGATTCCTTTGGGCGCGTAGACCTTGTGCCCGGCAATTGTCAGCAGGGACACATTGAGCTCCCGGACGTCGGTGGAAATTTTCCCAACAGACTGGGCCGCGTCCGTGTGCAAAATAATGTTTTTGGATTTGGCCAGGGCGCCGATTTCGGCAATGGGCTGG
>JAHECJ010000523.1 GCA_024641805.1 Desulfococcus sp. | reverse complement strand
GATTGTGACGTTTCTGATGGGAATTGATTTTGCCGGATTTTCCCCGAACATGAAGGGGGAAGCGGATGAACTGCTGATACGGATGGGAATCCGGAAACTGTGGATCTTTGCCCTCAAAGGCACCGAAAAAGGGGCATTCATGGTCGGGGCAAAGGCAATTCGTCTGGATCAGTCAAAATGTATCGGCTGCGGGCTGTGTTTTGAAATTTGTCCCATGGGGCTTTACAGCAAGGATAAGGATCAGAAGTCCTATCGGGTGGATGCTGTCAAATGCACAGCCTGTAAAGCGTGCGTTGTTCAATGCGCCACCGGCGCCATTTCTCTGGTGGAATCAGGATAACATGCACAGAAAATGGGACGTGCCCAAATGGATATCTATGATTGGGACATCAATGACAAGGCTAAATATGTAATCGTTGAATTAACCTGGCTGGCCGCCGCAGGCATAGGGGGATATTCTGTTTATTCATATGCGCCCTGGTTTCTCCTGGTTTATCTTGTCAGCTATTTGGTGGTGGTATATTTTCAGGCGCGTTTTTATTGTATCGGCTGTCCGTATTGCGGAAGATTTTGTCCTGGCATTATGAATATGACGCTTGCAAATCTCCTGGCTGCGAAATGGTTTAAAAATAAGACCTTTTCTGAAAAAAGGTGCTTGCAGAATGAGCCGGTGATTTTGTCTTTAACCGCGCTGTATATTGGTTTTCCGGTTATTTTTATGTGGGCGAAGGCGTGGCTTGTTGCCCTGTATGCATGCCTGTTCCTGGTCCACTTTCTGCTTGAATTTGTATTTTTTTGTCCAAAGTGTTCTTTTCGGCAAACTTGTCCCGGCGGCAAGATGGCTATCAGGATTTTCGGGGAAAGGGGGTAAATATTGATGACAGGTGCAGATAAAGGTTCAAAGGAAGAGAAGAAGGAATATGATGAGTCCTCCGTCTTTGCCAGATACGGCATCAAGTCTCTGTCTAAATCAACGACCGACCGGAGAAAGGTGACCAAGGAATCGGTTGCTTTCTGCTGCAGTAAGGCATCGTTAGATGAAAGAGATATTAATCAGTGCACGCAATGCGTCATTTAACCGTTAACGGGCCGGAGGGCTCCCATCTGCTGCGTTATTAATGACTCGCAATAGTCCCACTATGGCTTCGTCATTAAACGCCTTGCATATGGAAGCCTCCAACCCGCTAAATTCTCAGGCATAAAAAAGTGTGGTCCAAAAGTAAAATTTTGAAATTATTTCTAAAAATGTTAGCAGGATCATGAGCAGGTCTGGAGGAGAGATGAATAAAGATCTTTCAAAGACGAAGGGTATCAAGGAGACAGCTGCTTTAAACGGCTTGTATGCGAGCAAACACACGATGGTTCTGGATGTCAACCAGCCAGGGCGTGAACATGACAAGATCCTCTACAACCCTCTGGCCGGATCGGTGCATATTGTCAATTCATCAGTCGTCGGGACACTGGATGCGATCCGGAACAAACAGGGCTTAGGTGACGCGGACAACGGGTTGCTGCAGTTTCTTCTGGATGAAGGGTATGTTTACTTAAACCAGGCCGGAGAAGCCCGGAAGGAGCGGGTGGAATATGAGAAATACCGGATGCGCGTCCAGGATGGGGCGTTTCAGCTTATTTTAACAACCACCTTGAAGTGTAACCTGAGTTGTACTTACTGCTACCAGGACGCTGCCGGCATGCAACGGCCCAAGCAGATGATGACCCCTGAGATGTTTGAGAATATCGATGCGTTTGTGGATAAGTACACAAAAGACCGGCATGAGAAACGTTTTTATTATCTCCTGTATGGCGGAGAACCGCTCATGCTCGGTGAAAAAGACAGGAAAATTATAGAACGAATTGCTGCGGAGTGCAGGATGTTTGACATTCCGCTGGCTGCGGTGACAAACGGGGTGAATCTTTATGATTATTGTGATGTGTTCAAAGGCCTTAAAATCGGGGAGTTTCAGGTAACCGTTGACGGCCCTCCGGAAATACACAATGCGCGAAAGCGGGCACTGGACGGGCAGGGATCCTACGAACGGATTATGAAAGGAATTGAACGGAGCATTGAATACGGATTTCCAATCAATTTCAAGATTGTCATCGATCGGACAAATATTGATTATGTCCCTGAACTGGCAGAGATAATTGACCGCAAAGGCTGGCTGGATCTGCCGGAAGACAGGTTCAAGATTCAGCTGGCGGAAAACGCCGCTTTAAGCTGCCTCGGGAAAGCGGCCGAGAAAGACAATTATATGCGGCCGGTGGAGATTTTGAGAGAACTTGCTGAAAAAGGGAAGACACATTCATCCATGAATAAGATGTTCCGGCCGTTCTGTGTGGGGATACGGGTCCTGTATACGGCGGGTATGCCGCCCCATCCCCGATTCGGGGCCTGCTCCGCCGGAGTTTTGCAGCTGGCTTTCGGCCCGGACGGCTATGTCTATCCATGCATGGTCTACCTGGGGTTTCCGGAACACAGCATCGGTTCTTATTTTCCGTCGGTTTCGATAAACAAGGAAGAACTGCAACGATATGAAGATTTGTTTATCCGGCATACAGTTGAGTGCGAAACATGCGACCTGAAATATTCATGCGGCGGAAGATGCATCCCTTCCGTTGAAAAACTTAATACCGCCAAGTGCCCGGATGTAAAAGAACTGGTGCAGTTCGGCTTTGACTATTATCTTCCAATGATAGAGGAAAGATGGCTCAGTGAAAAGGCAAAGGAAAAACAGCAATGATTTTATTAAACTTGAAATTGTGCCCGTCAAGGTCAAAAAATTCAACGTGCTAAAATTATTGAAAATTTAAAAAATTTGGTTTCGGGTCTAAAAATCCTTTGCCAGCGATGGTGTGCGAGTTCAAGTCTCGCCTCCGGCACCATCAAATAATATCAGGGGTTCTCGCT
>JAHECJ010000522.1 GCA_024641805.1 Desulfococcus sp. | reverse complement strand
TGGTCATTGACAGCGCCAAAGGCGTGGAACCCCAGACGGAAAAACTCATGGAAGTCTGCCGGATGCGCAACACCCCGATTATCACCTTCATCAACAAGCTGGACCGGGAAGGGTTAACCCCCCTTGAAATTTTAGATGATATTGAGGAAAAGCTTCAGATTGAATGCACCCCGCTGTCCTGGCCCATCGGTATGGGAAAACGGTTCAAAGGGGTCTATAATATTTTTCACAAACAGCTGCATATATTCGAACCCGGGCAGGAAAAGCTCGGCCAGGCCGGCATTGTCATCGACGACCTGTCCGACCCGACATTGGACGGTCTGCTGGGCAGCCAGGCGAATGAATTGCGGGACGATATCGAACTCCTCGAAGGGGCGGCCAACCAGTTTGAACTCGAACATTTTCTAAACGGCGGCCAGACACCGGTATTTTTCGGAAGCGCTATCAATAATTTCGGTGTCCGGGAAATGCTGGATGCGTTTGTGGAAATGGCTCCGCATCCGGGACCGCGTGCCTCTGTTTCACGGGATGTGTCACCATACGAACGACCGTTTTCAGGATTTGCCTTTAAAATTCAGGCCAATATGGACCCGGCCCACCGCGACCGGATCGCCTTTGTGCGGATCTGCTCCGGAAAATTCAGCCGGGGGATGAAGGTTTTTCACCACCGCATCGGCAAAGAGGTCACCCTGGCCAATGCCACCATATTCATGGCCCAGGATCGGGAAAATGTGGAAGAGGCGTTTCCCGGGGACATTATCGGCATCCACAACCACGGGACCATAAAAATCGGAGATACGTTTTCGGAAAAAGAACCCTTAAAATTTTCCGGGATCCCGAATTTTGCGCCGGAGCACTTCAATCGTGTAATTTTAAAAAACCCGCTAAAAGCCAAACAGCTCCAGAAAGGACTGATCCAGTTGTCTGAAGAAGGGGCGGTCCAGTTTTTCAAACCGGTTTCAGGAAATCATTATATTCTGGGCGCGGTCGGCATCCTTCAGTTTGACGTGACCATGGCCCGGCTCAAGGACGAATACGGCGTGGATGCGATCTATGAACCGGTGGATTTTAACGTGGCCCGGTGGATTGCCTGTGATAACCGGAAAAAAATGGCGGAATTTGAGAAAAAATATACAAACAACCTGGCCCATGATGCCGAAGGATGCCTCGCGTTCCTGACCACCAGTGAATGGCAGCTCAAATACTGCATGGAACAGTGGCCGGAGGTTTCCTTCTATAAAACCCGGGAAATCAATTGAAAATGTTTAAACTCATACCTGTAATCGCGATCGTTTTTGTGGCAGGTCTGCTGCTCGGGGCAGCGGCAATCCAACGGACAATTCCCAACACAGCGCCGGAGTTGCCTCCGGCGAGGAATCCATGGAAACCCAAGGATGTGATGGGCCTCATCAGTTCGATGGGAATCCGAGCTCTTGAGGGGCACCTCGACATAATGCCCCTCGTCGTAATGGAAACGGACAGAACGTTTGTATTAAAACTTCCGACCGAAGGAAGAAAAATCCATTATGTCATTGTTCCCAAAAAGGACATCCCCGACAGCGGTCAGATCTCGGCAGAGGATGCCCCCTATCTGACGGATATTTTCCTGATAGCGCGCGAGCTTGTGGAGAAGAATGGTTTGTACGACTATAAAATTCTTACAAATGGCCCGGGTTTTCAAAAAGTGGGGTATCTGCATTTTCACCTAATGGGCAAAAAACCGCCCATCGAGTCAGGAAATGAAAAATAAAGGGGTCAGGTCTACGCTTGACTCTTTATATATTTTTCAGGGCTTAAAATTCTTGCAACATGAAAAGGCACCGGATAAACTCATAATTTTTAAGCGCGGAAGCAGTTTGAACCATTGAAGACAAAAAGGAGCTTGACCATGCAGTCGGAGAGCATTACCTATTTTTTCTGGCCGGATTTTGGTAACACGGTGTCCATCGCCGCCCTTGTGCTGGCGCTGGCGATTTTTGTTTTCGGAATGTTCAGCGGCGTTCGTGCAAATAAAGTCCGCCTTATCTTTGCCGTGTGCCTGTCCACGCTGATCGGCTGGCTGACCATGCCCATGGCTGTCAAAGCGGCATCGACATTACTTCTTATAAATTCAAAGACGGCTGTCGTGATCCTCGTCACGGTTATGATGTTGCTCGTGGCTGCCGTTGCAACGAGCATCTATGAGATTATTACGGTGACATTCCCGGACATCTCCTCCAAAAAATAAGGCGTGAACACCCGTTGAACAACCCCATGATCCCATCACCGCAATCGAACCAGCCGGCCATCCTTTACATGGGGCCCATCCGGGGCGGGACGGACCATATTTACCGGAACACGTTTGCCCGATATTTCAGCGGGTTTGATCTGGCCGTGGCCCCGTTTATCAACTGCATCGGCACCAACAGAATCAACATCAAGTACGTCCGGGGCCTGCTGCCTGAAAACAATACCGGAATGCCGGTAGTCCCCCAGATTCTAAGCAAGTCGGCCGAAGGGTTTGTTCATCTGGCAAACTATCTGACGGATATGGGGTACGACACCATCAACTGGAATCTAGGCTGTCCCTATCCCCAGGTGGCCAGAAAACAGCGCGGATCCGGACTTCTGCCGCATGCGGACAAGATCAGACTATTTTTAGATGAGGCTGTCCCGAAACTTGCCGGAAAGATGACCATCAAAACCCGTCTCGGAAGGGAACACAAGGATGAACTCTTTAACCTGATCCCGGTATTTAACGAATATCCCGTTAAAGAAATGATCATCCATCCGAGAACCGGAAAACAAATGTACGAAGGAATACCAGACCTGGATGCATTTGAAACCGCTTTATCCATGTGCAGACATCCGGTGGTGTATAACGGGGATATCCGAACCCGTGATGACTTTCACCGGCTATCCGAGCGGTTTC
>JAHECJ010000521.1 GCA_024641805.1 Desulfococcus sp. | reverse complement strand
AAAGAAACTCGTAACAGGCTTATGCTTTTAGTTTTTTTAGTGCTGTATTATGGTTTCTTCCGATGGTTTTTGGCGCCTCGTTATATAATTGCAATATCACCAATCATTTGTATTTTTGCCGCAGGGTTTTGCATATGGTTATTAAATCAGAAAACCCTTTTTTTGCGGTATACCGCAATAGTAACGGCAATAATAACAATTAGTTATGCATTATATTGGTGTGTTTCCGGAATATCTCTGCGTCTCAACGACGCAAGGCCTTATGCCACAGAATATATCATGCAGAATATCCCAAAAGGAACAACCCTCGGGGTTTCAGGTGTTTCGGAAAAATATGATTGGCGGACGCATTCCTGGAAATATCCAAAAATTGATTCCAAACGATATCGGGTTATTAATTTTCTCAATGATCCTGAAATATTAATCTTGAATTCGGATGATATTAAACAGGTTCTGAACACTCTGAATTCCGGAAAATTACTCGCGAATTATGTACTGCCGGAAGACTGTTATAAAGATTGGTACAGATACTCGGCTCCATCACCAAGACTTTTTAAATTCTATGATGATTTACTGAAAAAAAACAAAAGCGACTATATATTGATTAAAACATTCCCAAGCAACGTCAACGTTCCGATTGAGTTTGCACCACCGGAGATCAGGATCTACAAAAAGATCATGTAAATATTTTTTTCTTTACATAACGGTTGTTGCGGAACTGACATTAACTACAACGTTTTAATTTCTTTAAAAAAATGATACTAACTCCTCATCTGCGAATGAAGAAGCAAACCCAAGGCATGGCGAATCGATTGAATTGATTCGGGATATTCAATGACAAGGAATTTTAGCAGTGGAGAAAAAGACAGAACCTGTTGTTGCCATCACGTTCGAGCCAAAACGTATATTAAAATATCTGATGTGGCCGATTGTTTTTTTAACCATCGTTCATATTATCGGACAGTTTTCAATTTATCATCTCGGGATCAATCAAGACAGCAACTTCTTTATCCGGCTTTTTGTCAACGCGTTTAACCTGGACTCCGAGAGGAGCATCCCATCGCTTTACGTCGTTGTTGAATGGTTGTTCTGCCTTGGCCTTCTTTCGCTCATCGTTTTTTATAAGAAAAAAGAATCATCTCCGTATTTATACTGGCAGGGCCTTGTCTTTATTTTTATTTACCTGACAATCGATGAATTTGTCGCGATCCATGAATTCATGATGATCCCGGTCCGTGAACTCCTGCATACATCCGGCATCTTTTATTACGCATGGGTGATTCCGTATTCGGCAGGGGTTGTCATTCTCATGTTGGTCTACGTTAAATTCGTATTCAACCTGCCGCCCCGAACACGCAACCTGTTCATCATGGCCGGGACCATTTTTATTTCAAGTGCCGTGGGAATGGAGCTTATTGAGAGTTGGAGTACATATACGAAGGGGAATATGGGCCCCTATTATCACTATCTTTATTTCGTCACCATCGAGGAACCCCTTGAGATGGTGGGACTGGCAATATTTATTTATGCTTTGATTTCTTATATCAATACAGAATTGGGACCGCTTCAAATTCAAGTGGGCCAAACCGCTCAAGAATATGTGGAACAGCCGCCAAGTTCAAAAAAACAAAAAAACCGCCGCCGGTAAATTTGTTAATAGAGGACCGTATGAAAGAAGACCAAAAAGGCATCAGCATCATCATTCCCTTATTTAACGAGCAAGATAATGTATCCCTATTACACAATGAAATTCTTGAAGTCTGCCGGAACCATCATTATATTTTCGAAATAATTTTTGTCGATGACGGATCAACCGACGAAACATTCGAACGATCCAAAGCATTGTCCCCGCTAAAAATAATCCGGCTGCGCAAAAACTTTGGCCAGACAGCAGCATTTGACGCCGGAATAAAAGCCGCCAAATATCCGTATATAATCACCATGGACGGAGACTGCCAGAATGATCCGAATGATATTCCCCTGTTAATTGAAACCCTGGAAAAAAACAGATTCGATATTGTTTCCGGCTGGCGGAAAAAACGCAAAGACAGCCTTTCGAAACGGTTTATTTCCCGGGTCGCTCACCGTTTGAGATATTTTTTAATCAAGGATCAAATTCATGACAGCGGGTGTTCGTTGAAAATATATAAAAAAGAGTGTTTTGACGGTCTGTCCCTATATGGCGAAATGCACCGGTTCATTCCGGCATTATTAATGGGGGCCGGGTACCGGATTGGCGAAACCATAGTCAATCACCGCCCCCGGTATAAAGGCGTGAGCAAATACAACTGGAAAAGGACCGTCAAAGGCATTGTCGACATGATGGCCATCGCATTCTGGCATAAATTCGCCTCACGGCCGTTGCACTTTCTGGGTGGATTGGGGCTTCTATTGATATTTTTCGGGTTTTCCGCAGGAGCTGTCACTTTTTACAATTTTTTAATTGGACAGGGGATGTCCGAAACCGCCTGGCCGCTTCTGACAGTATTCTTTTTTCTGGCGGGTGGACAATTCTTTGTTTCAGGCCTCATCATCGATGTATTATTGCGGAATCATTATGAAACAACTCGAAACAAAGCCTATAGCATAAAAGAAATCTGGCAGAATGAAGCTTCCGGCAATCAATAAAAAATCCATCGCAAAAAGTTTACCTTCAAAATTTGCGCCGAAAAGATGCGACGCATCAGATGATTTCTTTGGAAAAGTCAATGGATTCTGCATTCTTCTGCCCATGGTATTATTGATTCAATTGTATATTTTTAAAGACTTTCTCTTCTTTAACAAATTGCTGATCTTCCTCGACGCCGGCTGCGATTCATACAATCAATTCTACCCCGATTTTGTAGATACAGCACGGTATCTTCGTACCGATGGGCTGCCCACCTGGTCATTTCATGAGGGAATGGGGCAA
>JAHECJ010000520.1 GCA_024641805.1 Desulfococcus sp. | reverse complement strand
AATTTTGCGTTCCTGGCTGCCCACAGGGCCGTCAGATTGGCTGTTGTGCCCCCTTCAACAAAAACGCCCAGCGTGGTATCGGTATTTTGAACATGTTCCTGATAAAAGGCTTCGCTTTGTTTGTAGATCATCCGGTGGATTTTGGCGATGACCTGCTTTTCCACAACAGAGACGACTTTGGATGTCTCCAGTTTAACGACATTCTGGTTCAGGGCCGCAATAATGGTTTTTAGGTGAACCATGAAAAACGGAATGGCAGACGTCATGTGGCCGACAAAGTAAGGCGATGACACATTCACTGCATGCGGCGCGATTTCCGTGATCAGGCAGGTGATGACATCGGCGAGTTTTTTTTCCGGGTTGTCACTGATGATGGTGTCGGTAAATTTTTGGGAAAGTTCTCTGAGGCTGACTGCTTCCGTAATTCCCACATGGGTTTTTAAGAAATCATTGAGGCCGTAGAGAATTCGGTCCATGTATTTGATGAGCGTCGCACGGGATGCCTGGCCTTCGGGCCTGATAAATACTCTGAATAATGATTCCCAGTCCGCGACAAGGTCTGACTGGCTTTGTGAAGCAATGGTTTTTGTATTCATTTGCAAAAAAAGATGACTGTTAAGTCATTATCCTTTTAAAAATCCTGAAATTTTTTTGTGGTCTTCATCCTCTAAGATTCAGGCGATAAATTCAGGGAATGCGGGTTGACCCTTTACAAATTCATTCATATCTTCTACTTTATAACAGGCTGTTTGATCATCATAAAGTAAAAAAGTCAATCAATTCCTGTGCGCTGATCGTAACCGGTTTTATGTGTCCCGATGCTTCCAAACGACAGATTCCGGACCCGCGAATCAGCGAAGATTTCTAAAGTCGGCGTTTAATATATTTTTAAGACACTCTTTTAAATCAGGGGGGCGGGGAAATGACAGAGATCCGAATGATGATGGAAAAGCAGAGATCGTTTTACAACTCCGGCCAGACAAAAGATATCTCCTTTCGCATAAAGCAGCTGAAAATTCTAAAACATGCGATTGAGGAAAACGAGGGGAAAATTTTGAATGCCCTTTACCAGGATTTGAGAAAATCCCCCTATGAGGCCTATTTGACGGAAGTCGGGATCGTCCTTGACGAAATCGGGCACATGGTGAAAAAAGTGGCGAAATGGTCCCGGCCCAAACGTGTCCCCACACCCATTTATCATTTTCCTGCTGCCAGTTACATTTATCCCGAACCCTATGGCAATGCCCTGATTATATCACCGTGGAATTATCCGTTTCAGTTAGCTGTGGCGCCGCTGGCTGCAGCCATGGCTGCCGGCAATTGTGCGGTTATAAAACCATCTGAATTTTCGGCACACACATCCCAGATCCTTGCCGATCTTTTTGAAGCCTATTTTGAGTCGGGATATATTTCTGTGATGACAGGTGATGTAGCGGTCAGCGCGGCGCTCCTGGGTGAAAAGTTTGATCATATTTTCTTTACCGGCAGTCCGGCCGTGGGAAAAATAGTAATGACGGCGGCGGCCAGGCACCTGACCCCTGTGACCCTGGAGCTGGGCGGAAAAAGTCCGTGCATTGTCGATAAAAACGTCAATATTGACCTGGCGGCCAAACGGATTGTGTCCGGAAAATTTATCAATGCCGGCCAGACCTGTATTGCGCCGGATTATCTGATGGTGCACCAGTCCGTCAAGGAACCGCTGGTGGACCGGATCATCAGTTATATCGATAAATTCTATGGTGCCAAGCCAAAAGAAAGTCCGGATTATCCGAAAATCATCAGCAAAAATCATTTTGACCGCCTGCTCGGACTGACAAAAGACGCCACCATCATGAGCGGCGGCGACGCGGACCCGGAACAGATGATTATCGCCCCCACACTTCTTTCCGATGTAGATTGGGAGCATCCGTCCATGCAGGAGGAAATTTTCGGCCCCATTCTGCCGGTCATGGAATATGACCAGCTTTCTGAAGCCGTTGCCCGGATCAATGAACGACCCAAGCCGCTGGCGTTGTATATGTTTTCCAACGACCAGAATTCAATCGACGGGGTGCTGAAAAGGGTATCGTTCGGCGGCGGGTGTATTAACGACACCCTGATTCATTTTGCCACACCGAATCTGCCGTTTGGCGGCGTCGGCAACAGCGGCATGGGCGGGTATCACGGCAAATTCGGGTTTGACACCTTTTCCCATCGCAAAAGCATCATGAGAAATACGGTCCGATTTGATTTCCCGTTCCGGTATCCGACGTTCTATAAGCATCTTAAACTTTTAAAAACAGTGCTCCGTTGATGGCTGCGTAAAAAGTCCAATTTTTGCGTTACGCTTCATCCTTCGTTACTCAACGTACATTCGTACGCCTCGTTCCTCAGGATTCGCGTGCCTTAAACTTGGACTTTTTTCTTTGCCATCGGGATCTGATGATTATGAGTTTTTAAATTGGTGGGTTTTTTGGGAAAAGAATTGACTGATAAAAAAAAAGAAAACATCGGGCAAATCCGAAGCGCGCTGACAGACTGGTACAAAAAAAACAGCCGGAAACTTCCCTGGCGCGCGTCAAAAAATCCATATCCTGTCTGGGTGTCTGAAATGATGCTCCAGCAGACCCAGGTGAATACGGTAATCCCCTACTTTGAACGATTTTTAAGTTCTTTTCCCAATGTAAAAAAACTGGCGGCCGCCGACCTTCAGGAAGTGCTAAAGCTTTGGGAGGGTCTGGGGTACTATTCCCGGGCCCGAAATTTTCATAAAGCCGCAAAGACAGTGGTGGACCTGTATGACGGAAACGTCCCGGATGACCGGGACCGGCTTCTGGCACTGCCCGGCGTCGGGGATTATATTGCGGCTGCGGTGCTGAGCATCGCGTTCAATCGGCCTCTGGCGGTGGTGGACGGAAACGTGAAGCGGGTTTT
>JAHECJ010000519.1 GCA_024641805.1 Desulfococcus sp. | reverse complement strand
ATACAGATAGATATTAAGCGCTCAGAGGAAAGTTCCGCGCTGATTTTCAATACGCCCATTCTTTCAGCCAATACGCAACGGAGACTCCCGGCATAAGAGGGAATAGACAGGCATTTATAAATATTCGGCGAATTCGGTTTTAATGAACTGATAGATATCTTCGCCGATACAAAGTCCGAGATCAATGAACTGGGGGCCGTACTTCCGTCCTGTCGGGGTTCGAAACGTTTCCTTGATTTTTTGCAGAAAGGAAATCCCTTTCGGGTAGAAATCCATGAATTTATTGATGGGTATATTGGCATAGGAAACCATGGCCCAGACCGTATGGGTAAAATTTTCCGTTCCCCACCGGAATTTATCCGCATCATAGAGACAGGCTGAAAGGAGTTCCCCCGCAGGCGTTTTACAGAGTTTGATTTTTCCGAAAGCCTCATGGTTTTCGATGGCCATACAGATGTCACTGATATCCTTATCAGAAAAAGAGTATTGCGCCAGCACTTTTCCCGAAAAAACCGCCCCTTCTTTTGCATGATCCTTATGTTTCCGCTTAATATCATGCAGCAAGCCGGCGCACTGCGCCAATCGCACCCGATGCCGGAAACGACGCCGGAAACGACGCCGTCTAAGCGCCCGCCTTCAATCACTGCGAGGGTTCCGGCATCGTGGGCCACTTTACTGACATGGTCCAACCCATGCCCAAAATCATCTTCAATATTTTCAGCCACATAATCATATAATTCACACACCGTCGGATCGGTTGAAAAAAATTGCCGGGAAAAATCGACCTGATCCGGATAATCGTGATAAAAATCCGCTTCCGGGTATTGGGAAGCAATCTTTAATGCCTGCTCGTGAATTTTCATATAAAGTGAATTCATGCCAATCTACGACCCATACTTATTTTGACTGCAATTACATGCTTACGGGGTTTCGTAAAATATATTAAACTTTTAACAAATGGGCGGCATTCAATCCGCAAATTTTCTTTTTTTCATCATCTGAAAGTCCCGCGGTTTCCATTTCCTTGAAATACCTTGCCGGTTTAATAAGCGGAAAATCGGTCCCCAGCAGTATTTTATCCAATCCTGCCATTGATTTTGCAGCCTGATAAATATCGGGGGAATACAGAAACGGAGAAGCGGCTGTATCATAGAAGATATTTTTGAGCGTGTCTTTTACTTCTTTTTTGAGCAGGGTATAGAAAAAGATACCGCCCCCCCAATGGGCCAGGATGATCCTGTTGTCCGGAAATTTTTTTGCCAGTCCATAAATTTGCGACAAGGTATTGGGCGTTTTTCCCGGATACTGATGACCGACCGGTTCATTGGTATGAATCATGACAGGGACATCCTTTTCGCGACACAGTTCCATAACCGGTTTCAGCATGGCAAGCGCTTCCGTCTCGATTCCGGATTGGTAAAATGCGAGTTCCCCGACCCCTGAAAGTCCTGCCTCAAGACATCTGCTTATTTCTTCGGCTGCGCCATTGCTATACATATCCACGCAGCAGAACCCGATTAAGCGATCGGGGAATTTATTGACCGATTCCAGAATATAGTCATTGTTTTTCTGAAAATACAGATCCTTCTTCCACGGGAATCCGAATATGACCGACTTGTCCACACCATTCTCATCCATGCTTTGTATCAGTTCTTCAGCCGATATTAAGCGCGATTTCGGTGAATCATACAGAAGCTGAAACGGGCCTTCACCTTCAAAATACTTTTCCCGGTGGCTGCAGATATCATCCGGGAATATATGCGTATGAACATCAATAATCATTTTCTTCCTCCGTTTTCAGACAAATTACCGGCAATCGCTTTTAACCTTGACTGGTTTAATTATTATACTCTATATTTATCAGAATATTTCTTTTGTAAATACTATTATAATGCGTCTCACAATTACAACAAACCCTCAATAAGGATTTGACGAATGAGCATGGGAACATTATTCACACATTTTGAAGAACCGGGAAAAATCAATACCCAGCAGACACTTGAATTTGCATACGATCGTGGAAAAGAACTCGGATTAAACGAAGTGGTCGTCGCGTCCACCACCGGGGAAACAGCCTATAAGGCAATGGAAATATTTAAAGGATTCAAAGTGACCGCAGTTACCTATCACTGCGGCTTTAAAGAACCTTTTAAAAAAACCATGAAAGACGACGTTCAAAAGGATCTGGAAGTTGAAGGCGTCCGGGTCGTCCAGGCCACCCATGCCCTTTCCGGCGTTGAGCGATCCATTGCCAAAAAGTATACCGGGAGTTATCCGGTTCTGCTGATCGCCGATACGTTAAGACTGTTTGGTCAGGGAACCAAGGTCGCGGTTGAAATCTCCATCATGGCGGCTGATGCCGGCGCACTGACGGGAAATGATATCATTGCCATCGGCGGAACCGCCCGGGGTGCGGATACTGCTTTAATCATCAAACCCGTCCACCAGTCCAATTTTTTTGACCTTCGCATCAAAGAAATTATCTGCAAACCCAGAACATTTTAAATATTGAAAACTGTTAGTTGTAAATGAGCTCTCCGATTGAGCGCCATGTGGTCCTCATCGCCCCGGAAATACACTGGAACACGGGAAATATCGGGCGAAGCTGCATCGGCACCGGCGCCTGTCTGCACCTGATTAAACCGCTGGGGTTTTCTTTAAACGACCGTGAAGTAAAACGGGCCGGACTGGATTACTGGCCCAAGGTCACTCTTTTTGTATGGGATCACTTTCATGCCTTTTATGCATCCCTTCGTGTAGAGCGAAATGAGGCAGTCCTGTTCTCAAAAACCGGAAAGAACTCAATTTGGAATCTCCCCCATCCGCAAAGACTTTTTTTAATTTTTGGATCTGAAACCAAAGGAATTCCTGAAAATATAAGAGAGATGTTTGGCGAGGAATCTACTTATCATATCCC
>JAHECJ010000029.1 GCA_024641805.1 Desulfococcus sp. | reverse complement strand
TCGGGGCACCTGCCTTTTATAGCGGCCTGGTTTCCCTTCTCCTGTTTCCCCAGGCATTTCGTTTTGCCGGCAGAAGAAAAAAGATTGTTTTTGCCGGCTTTTTCGTTTTCTGGATGATTCCTTTGGTCTTTCCCTTTTTCCGGTTTGCCCTGTATGTGTTTATAGGAGACTACTATAAGCATGGCCTATCTCTGTTTATACCCTTCATGTTCCTGATTTACGCCTTGTATGGCCTTGATCACATTCAAAAGAAAAATGCTGCAAATGATATTGTTCTGGTCATTACTCTGCTGGTGCTCCTTTCCGTGCTCTATTATCCTTTTTTCAGCAGCACGCAATTTGCCGGAAAGGAAATCATCAATTCAGACCTCCGGATGATTATATCCTGTTTCCTACTCATATACGCCGGCCTTCTGTATCTTTTGAAATTTGACAAACTGAAAAATCTTGTCAAGTTGGCGCTGCTGGCACTCTTGTGTATTGAAACGGGGTATTTAGCATCCATTACCGTCAATCATAGAGAAGCGCTGACGCGCGAACAATTTGAAAGCAAGGTCGGCTATAATGATTATACGGTGGAAGCGGTCGCTTATATAAAGTCCGCTGATTCCGGTTTTTACCGCATAAACAAGGACTACCCGTCTCCTCTGGGAGAATTAGACAGTATTAATGACGCCAAAGTGCATGGTTATTTTGGAACCCCTTCTTATTCCTCATTTAATAAACAGGAATATATCGAATTTTTAAAGGCATTTGAAATTATAGAAAAAGGAGATGAAGCGAAAACGCGATGGGCAATCGGACTGCTCCAGCATCCGCTTCTCCAAGCTGTTTCCAGCGTAAAATATAACCTGGTGAAACCGGAAGATTTTTCGAAAAAGGACTCTTTATACAGATTGACCTATGAGCCGGTCACCCAATTGGGAGATGTCATGGTCATGAAAAATAAATACGCCCTGCCGCTCGGATTCTCCTACGACATGTCCATGAACCGGACAGATTTTGATAAATTGTCAACCGCCCAAAAAGATATGGCCATTTTTATCGCCTGTATCACGGACACAGATCTTCCCGGCCTCAAAGCCCTCTCCTTAAATGAAATGCAGCACCTGCTGAAAGATGTTACATTGCAGACTTTTGGGCAGCTCGTTGATCAAAAAAAAATTTCCGCCATGCGAATAACGGGATTTACCCAGAAACACTTTACAGGGGAAATTTCACTGGATAAAAGAAAACTGCTGTTTTTCTCCATCCCTTTTGATAAGGGATGGCAGGCCTTTGACAATTGCCAGCCGGTGCCGGTCATTCAGACCAATGTCGGTTTTACGGGAATCATGCTTGATAAAGGATCTCACCGCATCGCATTAAATTATTTGCCGCAATATATAAAAGCGGCAGGTTGTGTCTCAGTATTGTTCCTGATTATTTACATGGCAATGGGGTTTATGAAAATAAACGATTTGCGAAAATCAAATCATTCATCAGATAAAAAAATTCAAAATCATACCGTCTCCGCTCAATCATGCAGATAATAAAATGGGTTAAAAATGAATGGACGCAGGGAAAGACACTGATATCCTATGGTACGTTAAAAGCCGGCGGCCTTGGATTTTCTTTTCTGATACCGATCCTTCTGGCAGCATTTCTCACTCCGGAAGTTCTCGGAATATATTCTCTGGGCATGATGATTGTGTATTTATTCAACACCGTCACGGTTCTTTCATCTTCAAGCCCCACTGTCATATACGGCATCGAAGAACTCTCGGAAAGTAATACAATCGCCCGCACAATCACCTCCAGATCCGTTATTCTGCTGATCGCTTCTGTTATTTTTATTGCAGCCGTCTTCCTGCTGAAAAATCAGATTATCAGTTTCACACAACTGACCCGACTCCAGACGTATCTGCTGATACTGGTTTTTATCGGAAAAACGGTAGAGAGTTTTATTACCGGTATCTTAATTTCTTTGAATCAACGAATACGGGAATCCATATTTCAATTTGTCACTTCCATTATTTCTCTTGTCTACATCATTCTGCTTCACTTTTTGGGGGGGATATCACTGGAACGGGTATTTCCCATATTTTTCATTTCTCCGGTGATCGCCGGGTGTTTTTTAATTTCAAAAAACCAATATCAAAAAATTCTTCCGTTAACCTATAGTAAAGACAACTTTCTAAAACTATTACATTATACCAGATGGATGGCAATCGGCGGCACAGCTTTGTATTTTCTGAACTGGGGTGACAATATTATTTTGCGAAAATTTTCAAGCATGGAGGACATCGGTGTTTACAACCTCGGTTATCAGTTTTTCAAAGGGATAATCATGATTTTTTCAATCATTAATATTTATTTTCTCCCGTTTATATCGCAACACATTGATGATAAAGTCAAAATTAAAAATTATCTGCTCATCAAAAGAACCAAGCTGTTTCTAACCGGCGCCATTTTTTCCGGATGTTTATTTTTCGCCATACCACTTTTTGTTGAAGTGATATACAAAGGGCACTATCAGGCGTCTGTTCTTGTTTTCAGAATCCTTCTGGCCGGCGCACTTTGTTCATTCTTCGGCATGTTTTATAACCCGATTTTCAACAGCCTGAAAAAGTTCAGCGCCCTTCAGACAATCATTGTTTTTGGTGTTATTACTAACCTGGCTTTGGATTATATTTTTGTCCGTCAAATCGGATTTATCGGCGCGGCCATCGCCACGTCTCTTTCCTATTTTTTAATGACCGCAATTAAAGTGTATTACTTCAGAAAGCACTGCAAGCCCCTAATTATTTGATTTATCTATAAACCATGCTTGACTGAATTATGGTTTTTGTTTTATAAAGAAGCCCGGCCATGATATTTTCGGCACTAAACCGAGGCGCTTTCAGACCTTTCACAGGAGTTAAGAATGTTTAACGGCAAAAAAGTAATCGTAATCATGCCCGCTTATAATGCAGCGGCAACTTTGAAAAGAACTTATGACGAAGTGACGGCACAAAAAATTGTTGATCTGGTCATTGTTGTGGATGACGCCAGCAGCGATGAAACGACAGAAATTGCCCGAAGGCTTCCCAATACACTGGTTCAGACCCATCCCCAGAACAAAGGGTATGGCGCCAATCAAAAAACATGCTACCGACTGGCCCTGGAGCAGGGAGGGGATATCATTATTATGGTGCACCCGGATTATCAGTACACACCCAAACTTATCCCGGCCATGGCATCCATGATCGGGAATGAACTCTATTCGTGTGTCTTAGGCTCCCGTATACTGGGAGGGTATGCATTAAAAGGCGGAATGCCGAAATGGAAATATATTGCCAACCGATTTCTCACGCTGGCCGAAAACATCCTGACCGGGGCAAAGCTGTCTGAATACCATACGGGATACCGCGCTTTTTCACGGGAATTGCTGGAAAAAATCGACCTGAGCCGCAACTCCGATGATTTTGTTTTTGACAACCAGATGCTGGTACAGATTTTATGGGCAGGGTACACGATTGCCGAGGTCAGTTGCCCGACGCTCTATTTTGAAGAAGCCTCATCGATTAATTTCACCCGCAGTGTCAAATACGGTCTGGGCTGCCTGCTGATGGCGGTAAAATTCCGGCTGGCGCGTCTGGGGATTATTACCAACAAACTTTTCCCATAATAATGACCATGCCGGTTATGCTCGTGGATTTCAGTAAAATCGTCCGCCCGATTTTCTCATGGGGGTTAGATCCATAAGCGGAAGAAAGACTTCTATTCCCGTCTATATCAAATATGAACAAAGGGGTTGACGCATTCGCGCCAACCCCTTTGTCTATTCATAAGTATTTATTTCGACTATTTTTGCTGCTCACTCTTCAAACACGCCCATCTTCAGCGGCAGCCACCAGGTAAAGCCAAACAGCATGGTTTTAATAAATATCTGCTCCGGTGTCAGGCCTTTTTCCTTACCAATGGGCAATGACATAGCCAGTTCAAGGGGGTGCAATATTACCCATCCACCCAGAACGCAAAACCAGAGGATTTTGATGACACCGCTGTCAAAAGGGAAAAACGCACCCCAAAAAATAAACAGCCAGCCCAAAACGCTTCCTGCCATCATCCCTTTCCAAAATGTCTGCTTGTTCATCGCTCCCCCTTTATTAACCGGATTATATATTATGGATAACCCTTAACGTATGCCGCTCCCGATTTCTCCGATATTCTTTTTACTTTTAAAAAATGATGCCCCTATAAAAAGACATATTCAGATCACATTGATAGCGCCCGAAAAACTCCGTTGACGCCTGGTTTAATTATTCGCTTACTTGGCGGGAAAAATCGTCATCCCTTTTGTAATGCCTTTGCCATTTATAACTTTGCAGTAAGCAATTTTTTCTTTGACTTCCGTGACTTCAATGGTGGCGATCCTTGTCATTTCACTGTCAAGCGTTTCGCCGGTATCTTCATCGACAACCTCTTCAATCTCACCGACATCAAATTTAGTTCCTTCGGTGACCCCTTCACGGGAACCGCGGTTAATAACAATTTTATCCGGCTTCACCAGTGATACGGATCCTTCCCATGGGATATCTTCAAGTTGACCGACCAAAAATTCGACTCCCTGAACGACAGCGTCCTCGCAGGCTTTCCCGACATTGTCCTTCATAAAACCGTCCATGTCCCCGGTCAATCCGCCCAGGCCCGATCCAAAATAACCTACAGAAAGCCCTGTTCGGTCCGATTTTCCGACAACTTTGGTCGATGCCTTGACCTGGCCGGTTTCAGAATCCACAAGGTAGATGGTAATATTGACTTCTGCCGAATCCTTGGATCCGCCCAGGTGGATACCCTGAAACGAAAATCCGCCGCTTCCGCCGGAAGTGCTTTGCTCGACATGCGTCACCGATCCGCGGACCAGAAGCTGAGCAGGCGTCATTTGTCCGGTTTGGGCCGTTTTTTTCCCTTTTGCCGTTCGCCCGCTGGCCGCAAAATCCTGCTCGGCCATTGCTTCGTTTCGCATTTCCTTATCGCCCAGCACGATGAACTGTTTTGAATCCTGAAGCGCCGCCGTTAAAATGGTCGCAAAGCCATCCCCGACATTCCACTGACCGCTCCAGCCCGCCTCATTCTTAAACTCGCTCACTGTAATCGTATACCGTAAATTACCGGATGCCGCCTCCGATTGAGAGACACCGCCCACTAAAAACAGAACTGCCATGGCAACGAAGAATAGTGCTTTTGTTTTTCTCATTTAACCATCTCCTTTGTAAGATTTTCATGAAGAACAGGATTTAATTTTATATCGGCTGATTATATCCAAGATCAAAAATCGTGTCAAATTTTAAAACCCATGGAATTTGTTTTACTTTAACTTGACTTTTAAATCAAACTTACTGATAATAAATGAAATAATCTTAAGCAAGACGAGTAAAACGAACCGGCGCCTGTTTTTTTAATGCACTTCCGTCTTTACGATTGATGTTTTTAGGAAACGCTTAAGAGGCCAGCAAATGAAAATCCTTATTGTAGACGATGACTTATCAAATTTATCCCTGATGAATGCCGTATTGACAAATAACGGCTATGAGGTCCGTCAGGCGACAAACGGGGAAAAAGCACTCGAAATTCTGAGATCCGAGAACATCAATGTGATCATATCCGATATTCTCATGCCGGTGATGGATGGTTATCACCTCTGTCAGGAATGCAAAGCGGACAATAATTTAAAAAACATTCCGTTTATTTTTTGTTCGGGAACATACACGGACAAAAAGGACGAAAACCTGTCCTTAAAATTCGGTGCCGAGGCATTCATTACCAAGCCGTTTCATAATGAACAACTGCTGACGACGATATCAAAAGCCATTGAAAATTTCAGCAACGGGAGAATCAATATTCCTGAGTCTCTGAATAATGATGATAAAGGAGTATACAAATTATACAGTGAACGCCTTATCCATAAGCTGGAAGAAAAAATGCTGGACCTGGATAAGGAAAAAATGGCCCTTGAAATGGAGGTGGCCGAACGCAGAAAAGTTGAAGAACGATTGAGAAAAAGCCGCAATTTCTCGGAAAGCCTTTTTAATGCCGCGCCTGGCATTGTGCTGATACTGGATACGGAAGGCCGCATTGTCAGGTTTAATCCTTACATGGAAATGGTTTCCGGGTATTCAGTCAACGATGTCCGTGGACAATACTGGACGGATGTTTTTTCACCAGAAAACGGCAGCAAAAATTTTTCCGTCGATTCTTCATCGAACAGCAGCGAAGAAATTCCCATGGGAAATATCTCCTCCATTGTCACCAAAACCGGAGAAAAAAGGGAAATTATGTGGTTTGATTCCACTTTGAAAGATGAAAAAGGCAAAACCATCGGACTTCTGGCTGTCGGTCAGGACATTACCCGCCAGGTGAAAATGCAGAAAGAAAATTTACAAGCCAAAACGCATGCGGCCATGGCGAACTTTTCAGAAGACTTTGCCAGAGAACTGGATGAATTAACCGCTGGCATGATGGAGAACATTTCCCTGCTTGAAACAGAAATTGACCCGGAAGATAAAAAAGCCGGGTATTTGGGAAAAATTAAAAAATCGGTTGACCGAGCAAAAAAACTGGCTTCCCGGCTGGACCTAAAAAACAAAGAAAAAAAGAACCCCGCCATTGAATAAAGATTTACATATAAGTTTAAGTGGTTATGCTTATAAATGATCACGTTAAGCAAACTTTAACACCGTATTGCCAGACACAACAGTTTTTTAATACCCAGCGAATCCCTCTTCCGCCTCTTACATCGCATGAAAAACTTCATGATATTGTATCGTCCCGGACACGTCTTTTAAACTGTCTTTTTTCAGCTCGATGACCATGAATAAATTATCCGGCACATCATATTCGGATTTAATCCCGTAAATACGGGACGTCTCAAACCCGAATCGCGGGTAAAAATCCGGGTGCCCCAAAACCACTACCGCATCAAACCCGGACGCCGTGCATCGCCGAAGCCCCTCTTTAACAAGTTTTGACCCAATCCCCTTTTTCTGCCATTCCGGCAGCACAGCCATGGGGGCCAGGCCGAATAAGGCGAGTTCTTTTTCACATCCCGCCAGCTGGACGGGACTGAAGAAAATATGTCCCACCAGCTGGCCGTCCTTCTCCGCAACCAGCGAGATCAAAGGTGACGCTTTCTCCCGGAGCGCTTCAACAAAATCTGCTTCACCGCTTGTTCCAAAAGCGTCTGTATTTATTTTTCTTATGCCCGCCACATCAACTGGCGTCTCTTTCCGGATGCTCATTCTGGTCAAAATATCATCCCCTGCCCTGTTTATCCGGTTTCTCTGCCTGAAAATTCTCTGAGCTTCTCAACATGCGTTTCTTCTTCTAAGATAATCAGGCGGATTTTCTCCTTAATGGATTCATCCGGCACAAACGAAATCAAAATATCGTAAAAGAGAATGGTATCTTTCTCAAATTCAATAAAAATCCGGATGAGTTCATCGGGATCTTTGACTGTCGAAAAATCCACCTCCTTGAGTGAAAAAACCTGGTCTCCGAGATAATCCCGAACCAGCGCGTCATTCATTTCCTTTAAAGATTCACTGTCATCAATAATTCCGGCAGACCCTTTCATATCGGCAAACTTTTTTGCATGGCGCTGTTCCTCGCCCGCCATCCATTCCAGCAGCTCTTTCAAGCCGGTGTCATCCGTGTGATCCAGTGCCGTTTGGTAAACCTGTTCCCCGTTTTTTTCCAACTGAACCGCCATGTCTATGACTTCTAAAAATGAAAACAATCACCGCCTCCTTTATTTATCCTTTAACTGACCCCAACCGCCTTTCTGCTCCCATTGATGCACATAATATATCGCAAAAATTACAGATCCGCTAAACTTTTTTGACTTTTTTGCAGTTTATCATTATGGTTGATAACATTTTTCATCCTGAAAAAAGGAATGCCTGATATTAAAAAAGCATTACTCACCCTGCTGTCCGCATGCCTGTGCGTTGTTATCTTCCCGCTGCCGGGTTTCTGGCCCCTGGCCTGGGTGGGACTGGTCCCGCTTTTTTTTGCAATTTCAGACATCCACCCCCGGCGCGCCTTTTTCCTTGGCTGGCTTTTCGGCGCCGTTCATTCCATCGGGGTGGGCTACTGGGTGTTTTATGCCTTGTATTTTAACAGCCACGCGGGACTTTTCGTCAGTCTTTTATTCATGGTTGTCGTCATCGGCGGCGGAATCGGATTCTATTTTGCCGTATTTGCCTATGGCGCCGGCCGGTTCATGAAACAAAAAATGCCCCTGGCGGTGAAAGCCGTCGTTATTTCCTGTTTATGGACCGGCCTGGAATTCTGCCGCGCCCATTTTTTTTCAGGAATCCCCTGGGCGTTTCTCGGCCACTCCCAGTATGCCTGGCGCCATTTGATTCAAATTTCCGATATCACCGGGGTTTACGGCATTTCATTTCTCATTGTGCTGACCAATATCTCGATCTTTTTCGCTGCATCAGGCAGTGCGGATCGGAAAAATGCGGCAGCTATTTTATTCCTGCCGGTTATCCTGATCAGCGTCACCCTGATTTACGGCGGCATCCGCCTGTCACAATTCTCCGGCCCGGGAATTCAGACAAAAACAGCTATTGCCGAAGAACCGAAATCCATTGCCGTCATCCAGATCAGTGTTTCCCAGGCGGAAAAATGGGATGCGGAAAAATGGCAGAATATTTTGTCAACGCTGCTTGAATTCAGTGAAAACGCATTAAAAAAAGGCGCCGCCCTGGTGGTCTGGCCGGAAACCACCGTCCCGTTTTACCTGGAACAGCAGATACCGGAATCGGTTCAGCAGCTTTTTGAAAAATACCATGCCACCCTGTTTACCGGCGGTCCCCGCTATACCGGAACGCCCGGAAACTATACCTTCTTTAATTCGGCGTTTCAGATCAACGACGGCAACATATTAAATATTTATAATAAAATTCATTTGTTGCCGTTTGGCGAATATTTCCCGTTAGGCTTTATAGACGTACTGAAACTTCGTTATTCCGCCCCCCGGGAATACTCTTCAGGGGGGGAACCGGTTATTTTCAACGACCCGGCCGGACGATTCGGCGCACTGATCTGCTTTGAGGTGCTGTTTCCGGAACTCACCCGGGCGCTGGCGGCCCGGGGCGCTGATTTTATCGTTAATTTATCCAATGACGCATGGTTCGGCAGGACCAGCGAACATTATCAGCATTTCTCAATGTCCGTGTTCCGCGCGGTTGAATGCCGGAGACCCCTGGTGCGATCATCAAATACCGGCATCTCCGGATTGATTGATGTAACCGGCAGCATCATCGATCCCATAAATCCCTATGATCAGGGATACCGGCTTTACCGGCCGGCATTTTCAAAAGACATCACGATCTATTGCCGGTATGGGGATTTATTTGCAAAAATGTGTCTGTTTATCCTGCTGATCACAGGCGCTATCCAGGGCATCCGGTGCCAAAAAGCCAGACCTGAACTCTGACACCTGAAACCTCCCAACAAATGACCGCATAACTACCTCACGCCGGGACTTCCAGTTTTTTTCAAATTCGTAAATTAACATTTTTCCTTGACAGAAAAATAAAACTGTATATTTTAATATCAACATATCTTGATATTCGGGAATAATTATATGATTTGTCTGGCATACTTTAAAGCACTGGCCGATGAGACGCGGCTGCGGCTGCTCAATATTCTGATCCACCATGAATTGAGCGTCAACGAAGTGGTGGCCCTCATGGAAATGGGTCAATCCAGAATTTCAAGACATCTCAAAGTGCTGACGGATTCGGGACTGATTGAATGCCGGCGAGACGGTGCCTGGGCGTTTTATTCCGCGGTCGCTCAAAAAGACGCCGGCCGGTTTACGGATTTACTCCGGCCTTTTTTTCAATCCGAGCCGCAGCTTGCCGACGATCTTGAAAACGCGTCGCGTCTGGTGAACGAACGCAGCATCAAATCCCGCAATTTTTTTAATTCCATTGCGTCGGAGTGGAATTATCTGAAGCAGAAAGTGTTGGGGGATTTTGATCTTAACCGGGCTATCTTGGATTGTGTCGGAAAGTGCCGGTTTGCGGTGGACCTCGGGTGCGGAACCGGCGAGCTGATGGCCGGATTGCGGCAGAAGGCCGATTTCGCGGTGGGGATTGACAGTTCCCGGAAAATGCTGGATCAGGCTGAAAAGCTTTTTTCCGGCGACAAACAAAACATTGAACTCCGGCTGGGGGAGCTTGAACACCTGCCGGTGGGAAACAGCGAGGCGGACCTTGCGGTGATCTCCATGGTCATGCACCATCTGGCGGACCCGGAAAAAGTGGCGATGGAAGTGGCAAGAATCCTGAAACCCGGGGGTATTTTTATAATCGCTGATTTTGAAAAGCACACCAACGAGGAAATGCGGAAAAAATACGGCGACCGGTGGCTCGGATTTTCAAAAGATGAAATCCGCACCATCCTGAACCACAGCAGGTTTGAAGAACAGGAAACAAAAACGTTTCAACTAAAACAATCAATTAACTTAAACATCACAATAGCGAGGAAAAAATCATGAGTTATAACGGACAACCGGCAGCGGCGTTTCAGGAACTGGACCTGAGCTTGAAAAACAAAGTCGCGGATATGTCTTTGGCGGAGCTCGGACACAAGGACATGCAGCTTTCCGAACGGGAAATGCCGGGCCTGATGGCGACCCGGGAAAAATACGGCAAGGAAAAACCGCTGAAAGGCTTAAAAATAATGGGCAGTCTGCACATGACGATCCAGACAGCCATGCTCATCGACACATTACAGGCGCTGGGCGCCGACCTCCGGTGGGCGACCTGCAACATTTTCTCAACCCAGGACCATGCGGCGGCGGCCATTGCCGATAAAGGGTCTGCAGCGGTCTTTGCCTGGA
>JAHECJ010000028.1 GCA_024641805.1 Desulfococcus sp. | reverse complement strand
CCCCAGACCGGGGATTGAAAGTTCACCAAACTGACCGGATTCATATGCGAATTTTTCTTCATCCCCTGGATTCAGAAATACAAATTTAAATGTCTTTAAACTTTTGTCTTCGGTTTCGGTGATAATTTCATCAATGCGAACCGGATATGGTAAATATGGATTTTGCACTTATAGACCCCCTTTGCTAAGACGATGTCACATCGCAGACGCAGGTTTCGGCGTCAAAGCTGTTCATTTTGTTGCATATTCTTCGTATATCAATATTGACCGGACAGAGGCGGATACATCGTCCACACCCAACACATTGAATGCCGTTATCGTATTTATCCACATAGTATTTCAATTTGTGCATGAAGCGTTGCCGGAGCCGTTCATACTTGAAATTTCTCGGATTATGGCCGGAGGCATGATGCGTAAACAAGGGGAACATACAGCTGTCCCAGTTGCGCATCCGAATACCGGATTTGCCAAAGGTTTCATCCTGAACATCAAAACACCAGCAGGTCGGGCAGACATACGTGCATGTTCCACAATTGATGCAGGAAAACGCCTCCTGCTCCCAGAACGGGGCATCATAGAGTTCAAGGATGGTTTTATTTTTAATCTTATCGGTGGCGACCAAAGACGTAATGCTGGATTCCGCAGCAGTTTTCAGTTCGTCGATTTTTGCGGCGGCAGCGGAGTCGGCTTCACTGGACCACCCGGCGGCCTGAATAAAAGACGCGCCTTTGGCGGTGATGGATTTTGCATATAAATCATTTCCGTCGGCGATGATGAGAACGTCAAGTCCTTCTTCGCCAAACGGGCCGGTACCGGCGGAGGTGCAGAAGCAGGTACCGCAGGCCGAATTGCAGGCCAGGCCGATGAAAGTGGCTGCTTCATAGGCTTTGATCCAATAGACATCCTGATATTCCGGTGTGTCAAAGTTCCGGCGGACGATGGGAAATGCCAGAGCATCGCAGGGCCGGACACCGATAATCGCCATCGGTGATTTGACATTTTCCACTTCTTTCATGATGCGGCAGTCGTCTTTGGTTTCATCCAGGCTGTAGGTAAACATCACTTGAGACTGCGGATATATAATGGATTTGGGTGACAGCCGGGTGTTCTGAAAATTCAGATCGGGCAGTTCACTCGTTTCCAATAGTTTAAAATCGTGGCCGTTTTTTTCTTTCACAGGGCCGAAAACGCGATAAGCGGATTTTGCTTTCTCGATTCCGTTGCCCCAACGCTGTTGGTCAATTTTGATGAGCGTCATAGTTATTTGCCCTTATCAAATGAGATTATGCAATAATGAATCATCGCTTGTAATTATTTAATAAAATTCTGGGGATCATCTGTTTTGAACGTGTCCAGGGGCGGACGGTCGTCCAACGACAGGCCGGCTTCCCATCCATAGAGTTCCAGGCAGTCCTTGTTTAACTTCTTTGTAAATTCCCTGACTTTTATGCCCATGGGACAGACTCTTTCGCATGCGCCGCAGTCGGTGCACCGGCCGGCACAATGATATGCCCGGAGCAGATGAAAGGTCCTGACATCTGTCGGATCCTGGCTTTTCCCCACCCACTGGGGTCTGGATTCATCCACAAAACAGGTGGGGCAGTAACATAACGGGCAGGCATTCCGGCATGCGTAACACCGGATGCAGGAGGAAAGCAGGTCCTCAAAGTAATTCCATTTTTCGTCGGCGGACATGGCTTCGACGGTTTTTACCGATGCATACGGATCCACATTTTTTTGTTCAGCGACCAGTTCCCCTGCCAGTTCATCATAGATGACCGGGTTTCGATGAGTGCAAACCGCACAGTTTTGCCGAAGCACATCGGTTTTGATTACTTTTTCGGAAAATCCGCTGCCTGAAATGGTAAGGGTATCGCCTGATTCCTCGACATTTAAAATTTCTCCGTCGAACATGGCATTGATTTTATGATGATCAATCATGCCGGTACAGGGAACGCCGATAATATATAACTGGTCCCGTTTGATCTTGTTTTCGATCACATGGGTAACAATATTTCTGGAGTCGCAGCCCTTGGCCACGATTCCGATGCTTCCTTTTTTATCCGTGACATAATTGGCAAGATTAATGCCGCAGCTGCTGTCCCATATCAGTTCATCAGCGGATTCGGCGGAAGTTGCGTAAAGGGGCTGATTCATCATGGGCATGGTTCCTTTACGGAAACCGATCACCATGTCAACTTTACCTTCAGCCAGCACGCGTTTGGCTATTTCTTTTATTTTATCAGTATAGATCGTCATTTTAATCAACCTTAGGTTCGGTTTTGACAAATTTTTTATGGGGGTCCAGGGCCTTTACTTCTTCGGTGATTTTCTTCACAACGTCCACGAATTTGGTGGATTCTGCGGATGAAATCCAGGAAAAATGGAGTCGGCCAGGTTCTATGCCCGTGTGCTCCAGCATGTTTTTCATTAATGCGAATTTCCGGCGTGCGTAATAATTACCTTCCAGGTAATGGCATTCACCCGGATGTCAGCCGGACACCCAGACAGCATCCGCGCCCTGCTTCAAACCGGCCAGTATAAATTTGGGGCTCATCCGGCCGGTACATGGAATCCGAATTACGCGGATATTCGGCGGATATTCCATCCGACTGACACCAGCCAGGTCGGCAGCACCGTAACTGCACCAGCTGCAAAGGAAGCTCAGTATTTTGGGTTCGTTTTCAGCCATTTTATAGTTTCTCCTTATTCATTTCTAACCTTATATGGATCATATCGTTTTAATTAGTCATCACCAGCAGAAGTTAAACGGCTTCATCCATTTCGAAAATCTGAGAGAAGATCTGGTCAGTGTCAAAGCCTTTCAAATGAATCGCTCCGGAGCGGCAGGATGCCACGCAGAGACCGCACCCTTTGCAAAGCGCCGGGTTGATTTCCGCTTTTCCGGCAAAACGGCCTTCCGTGGCAAATGAGGGCGCACTGTAAGGACAGACCGAGACACATACACCGCAGGAAGCACATTTAGCCGGTTCCACTTCAGCGATGGTTCCGCTGCTGTAGATGGTCGTTTTCGACAGCAGGGTCACCGCGCGGGCAACCGAAGCCTTGGCCTGGGCAATGGATTCATCAATGGGTTTCGGATAATGGGCCATGCCGCAGAGGAAAGTCCCGTCGGTGGCGAATTCGGAAGGTCCCAGTTTTGCGTGCTTTTCAATGAAAAAGCCGTCTTCGTTCATCGGCACCTTGAAGAAATTGGCCAGTTGTTCATCACGATACGGCACAATGGCGGTTGCCAGTGAAACAAGATCCGCATTGAGTTCCATGGGACGGCCCAGCACATGATCCGTGATGGTTACGATCACATTGCCGTCTTTGGAAGTAACCACCGGTTTATTCTCAAGGGAGAACCGGATAAAGATGATCCCTTGTTCCCGTGCCTGTTTGTAAAGATATTCTTTTTCCCCGTAAGTCCGGATGTCGCGGTAGAGAATATAAACGTTCATGTCCGGATTGATTTTTTTGAGTTCCAGCGCGTTTTCAATGGAATGGGTACAGCAGACCCTGGAACAATACATCCGTTCCGGTTCCCTTGACCCTACACACTGAATGAAAACAGCCGAGTTCAGATCCTTGAGCATCGGATCATGATTTATCATTTTTTTGTCCAGTTCGAGACTGGTCAGAATCCGGGGATCTTTACCATAATCATATTCGGTCGGAACCAGCGGAGCGGCGCCGGTGGCGACAATCGCAACACCATGCTCAAGTTCTTCGGTCTTGCCGTCGGTGGACAGAGTGGAAACAAAATTGCCGACAAATCCGTCTACATTGTTGATCTGCGTGTTGAGGTGCACGGTGATTTTTTCATCCGAATTAACGGATTCAATGATTTTCGACAGGTTCTGCTGAACATCATCTCCCTTGGCCGTATGAAACAGATTTAACGCCTGGCCGCCGAGCCGGTGCTCACGTTCGATTAAGTGGGTTTCATATCCCTGGTTGGCAAGGCTTTTGGCTGCTGTCAGGCCGGAGATTCCGCCGCCGATGACCATGGCGGTATGGTTCACGGTCAGTTTGACTTCCTTTAACGGCTCCATGAGAGCGACTTTGGCCACGGCCATCCGGACCAGGTCTTTGGCTTTTTGGGTGGCCAGTTCCGGATTGTTTTTATGCACCCAGGAATTCTGGTTACGGATATTGGTCATCTCAAAGAGATATTTGTTCAAACCCGCATTAAACAGAGTTTCCTGAAACAGCGGCTCATGGGTTTTGGGTGTGCAGGCGGCCACAACGATTCTGTTTAAGCCCTTTTCCTTGATGAGGTTTGCCATATTGTTCTGGTTGTCCTGTGAGCAGGAAAAAAGATTTTCATCTACAAAATCAACATAGGGGAGGGAGGCGGCATATTGAGCGACTGCCGGGACATCAACGACCCCGGCGATGTTGATGCCGCACTTGCAAACAAAAACACCGATTTTCGGCCGTTCACCGACCACGTTGCGTTCTTCAATAACGGCTACTTCCTTGGTTTTTGTATCTCTGGCCTCTGCCAGAACCTCAGCGGCTGCTGAAGCGGCGGCACTTGAATCAATCACCGCCTGGGGGATGTCTTTGGGTCCCTGGAACGCGCCGCATACGAAAATCCCCTCTTTGGAAGTGGACACCGGTGAGAAAGTATCTGTCTTGCAGAATTTGCCGGGAGTTAGCTCAATCCCCAGCTTGCCGGCCAGATCCACCAGTGCCGGTGGGGTCTGAAGTCCGATAGATAATACCACCATGTCAAAAATTTCGGTTTTCAGTTCACCGGTCTCCGTCACATACCGGAGTTCAAGGTCACCGGTATCGCCCACCGGATTAATGGTATGAACCCGGCTGCGGATGAAATTCACGCCGCTCTTTTTCTTGGCGTTTTCGTAAAACCTTTCAAATTCCTTGCCCGGAGTCCGCATGTCCATGAAGAAAATCGAGCAATCCAGTCCATCTCCCGCATGTTCTTTGGCGATGACCGCTTCCTTGATGGCATACATACAGCAGACCGATGAACAATAGGAGTTGTCGCATTTGTTCATATCCCGGGATCCGACACACTGGAACCAGGCGATTCTTTTGGGTTCTTCTTTGTCGGAAGGCCGCACGACATGACCCATAGTAGGGCCGGAGGCGGACAGCAGCCGTTCAAATTCGAGGGATGTCACCACATTGGGATAATTGGCATACTGATAGTTGTCGAGTCCATTGGGATTGAACGCTTCAAAACCCGGAGCGAGGATGACGGATCCGACATTGATTTTCAATTTCTTTTCAGTCTGTTCATAATCCACTGCGCCCACAGGGCATTTCTTCTTGCACGATCCGCATTTGCCCTTGGTCAGGTAAATACAGTTTTCGGCATCAATGCTGTATTTTAATGGAACCGCTTGAGCGTACTCCACATAGATGGCTTTGCGCTGGGAGAGTCCCGCATTATATTTGTCATCGACTTTTTTAGGACATTTTTCGGCGCACACGCCGCAGGCGATACATTTGTCCGGATCCACATAACGCGGCTTCTGGAGCAGTTCGACTTCAAAGTTTCCTGCCTCACCGTTAATAGACGTAACTTCGGAAAGAGTTACCAGTTCAATGTTTAAATGCCGGCCGACCTCGACCAGTTTCGGTGAGATAATTCACATCGCGCAGTCATTGGTGGGAAAGGTCTTATCCAGCTGGGCCATAACCCCTCCGATAGAAGGACCTTTTTCCACCAGATATACGTAAAAACCTGAATCAGCGAGATCCAGTGCAGACTGCATTCCTGCGATGCCTCCGCCGACGACCATTACAGATCCGTTAATATCTTTGGACATACGTTGTTATCTCCTGTAAATAGAACTTAGCTGACAGACGGTAAAAAATTGTCTGGGCTGACGTTAAGGATAATATGTGAAAAAAATTAAGAAGCATAATTTATTGAAAAAATAGTTCGTTTACCATAATTTTTGAATCAAAGGAAATAAATATATTCAATATAGTTTGATGTCAATAAAATTTTAAGAAGTACCGCGCTTGGTTGAATCGGCATGGTTGATCAGATCACCCATAGATTATATATTATTTGATACGTTGTCATGAACCCCACTCAAAAACCGAAAGTCGTTGTCATATGCGGTCCCACAGGGATCGGCAAGACGTCGTTAGCTCTGTCCCTTGCCAAGGAGTTTAACGGCTGTATTGTCGGAGCTGATTCCATGCAGATTTACCGGTACATGGATATCGGTACGGCAAAGCCGGATTCTGGGGAATTGAGCAGTGTTCCGCACTATATGATTGATATTGCCGACCCGAATGAAGAATATGATGCCGCAAGATTCTGTCGGGAAGGGCGCCAGGCCATCGCTCAAATTCTGGCTTGTCGCCAGGTTCCCTTTATTGTCGGCGGGACAGGGTTTTATATTAAGGCCTTGCTGCATGGATTGTTTGACGCCAAATCCGTGGACCCTGAAATAATACAACGTCTGAAAGATCGGGCGGCTGCAGACGGAATTCAATCCCTCTATGATAGGCTTTACGCCTGTGACATGGAAATCGCGTCCCGTATACATCCCAATGACGCCTATCGGGTGCTCCGGGCGTTGGCGGTTTATGAAATGACCGGCAAGCCCATGTCTGCGTTGCAGGGGGATCACGGATTTAAAAACAATCCGTTTGACGTGATGAAGATCTGTTTAAGTGATGATAGAGACGCCCTTTATGAGCGGATCGACCGGCGCGTGGATAAGATGGTGGCCGCCGGACTGGTCGATGAGGTGAAAAAGCTCTTTGCGATGGGGTATTCGGAAGATCTGCGGCCCATGCAGGCCATTGGTTACCGGCATATGACCGATTTTCTCTCGGGACGCGCGGGTTGGGAGGAGACCATTGATCTTCTGAAACGGGACACACGCCGTTTTGCCAAGCGCCAGTTGACGTGGTTCAAAAAAGATAAGGATATGATCTGGGCACTCCCGGAAAAAAGACCGACTCTGAGCTCGCTGATTCGAGAGTTTTTATCAAATTCACCGTAAAAAAGCCAAATTTCGGGATTTCGTTGTTTCAGGGTGTGCACATTTATGCCTGTCTGTAAAAAGTGACCTACCCATCTTCGAAGTATTTTTCCGAAAGAAACTCTGAAGACTTCCCTTGAGACCATCGGTTTGAAGAAAACGTTCCAACCTTTTGACACCTTAACACTTAATTTTTGTGAAAGGTTTTTTTATATCATCGCACAGAAATAAAAGGTCCAGGCGAATTCCACGGAGACGATTTCTTGCCGCACGCGGTATTTTTAGGGAAAAGAACCTTAATAGATAAGGTCGCATCCCCACATCATTCATTTAGAATATAATCATATTAATACAATTAGTTAGGGGTGTATTGTCGAGTGGCTGACCCATTCGGCCGTAGCATAACACATTAAAAAAACAGGTGAATTGATAAAAAAAAGTTTACAACTGTAAGTTTTTTCCGTAAAATTTGAAACCATAATTACTGGACCCGTTTACCATTTAGAAAGGGCTTTCAATGACGGAAAAAAAGAGATGTGTTACGCCTGCGGGAGCGCTGCCTCCCTATTTATTTTGGATTCTTCTGATTGTTGCCTGTGTATTTGCCGCCGCATCTTCTTCTTACGCAGATCCTGATCTCAATTTGCCTGAATTAAATGTTGACGGGAATGCCGTTGTCTCCTGCACCAACGATTCTTTCCAGCCTGTTGAAATCTCTCTTAATGACAAATCCATTCGTGCCGGCCTTTTATATGATGTTTCATCAGATTCTGTCGTGTGGGGGAAAAATACGAATCAGGCATTCCCCATCGCTTCTCTGACCAAAATGATGGTGGCGCTGATTGCCATCGAAGATATTTTTGAAGGCAAGGTGAGTTTGGACACAACTGTTAAGGTTACTGCTGAAGCCGCAAGAATGAAAGGCTCTAAAGTTTACTTGCGAACCGGTTGCTGTCTGTCCGTGGAAGAACTGCTCAAGGCCGCTATGATTGCTTCCGGCAATGACGCCGCTTATTTGCTTGCCCAGTTTCTTGGCGGCACGGAGTCAGTCTTTGTCATGCGGATGAACCGGCGGGCCTCGCAACTCGGGATGAAAGATACGGTTTATTCCAATGCCACCGGCATGCCGGCACGTGACAGCCGTAATGACAACCGGTCCAGTCCCTCGGACCTTCTGCTTTTATCCAGAGAAATGCTGAAATATAATGACCTTCTCGAAATCGCCGGCATGAGTGATGCCATCATCACCCAGGATCAACGGCCTATTAAACTCCGGAACCACAATGTTCTGGTGGCGACTTTTGACGATGTGGACGGATTTAAAACCGGATTTACGGTAAGGGCTAAATATTGCCTGGTCGCTACAGCCAACAAGAACGACCGACGTTTGATCTCCATTGTTCTTGGCGCCGCCAGCCGGAATGTGCGGAATCAGTTTACGGCAAATTCCATCAGCCGTTATTACGAAGCCCTGGGCATGGGAAGGCTTGAGTTGAAAACCGGTTTTGCGTTGGCCCGTTGCATAGACAAGACCTCGGTTTCAGACACAGCCGAAACAACAACTGACTCTGGTGCCGGAGTTGCTCGGATGTATCAGGTGAAGCGGGGAGATACGCTTTATCAAATCGCAACCCGATATGGCTGCAAAGTAACGGAATTGAAAGCTTGGAATCAGATTCGGGGAAACCGGATTGATCCGGGGCAGAAGCTGGCGATTTACCAGACGAATCAAGGGTCAGAGAACGGCCAATCTCCGGCAAGGAAAAGCAGTGTCAGGATTGCCTGCAAATCAGTCGATGAAAAGAACTCCGGTTCATCCGTCATTCATCTGTATACGGTTCGTCGCGGCGACACTCTTTGGAAAATCGCCCGGAAGTTTGAGGGCGTTTCGGTTAAGGACATCATGAAGACGAATCGAATCAAGCGGGCGAAAGCCTTAAAGCCCGGAACCACGCTAAAGATCATGATGGATGCCTGACGATGGATGGTTTTTTGTATTAGAAGCGTTTTTCTTTAGGCCCTTTTCAGCATTAAAAATACGATGTGCTGGGCGGTCGGGTTCATAACCTTCCGCCTTCCACTTCAAGTTGTATTTTACCCCCGCCATTCCGTATCATCCACCGTTGTTTTGAATTCCGGCTCTACCACCTCGCCGGTGAACTCAACCACGTCCTCGGAAATGGATTTTCCCACAAACACAATCCGATGTCTCGGGCACTTTTCACAGGCTTTGATGACATCGATGCCGCAAACCGGTTCATAGGCATCGTAATTGATCTTGGAAAGATTGTCCTCAATGGTAAACAGGCTGGAAATCCGGGCGCAGGCGCCGCATCCGATGCACCCCACGGTGCAGACTTTGGTGATGTCCTTGCCCTTGTCCTTGTTGGAACAGGTGACGGCAAGAATCCGTTCCGCTTTAAACGGGGTGATGGTAATAATATTTCTCGGGCAAACCTTGGCGCAGGCCCCGCATCCCACACATTTTTCATAATCGACTGTTGCCAGTCCGTCAATCACATGCAGCGCATCATAGTTGCATGCACGGGCGCAGTCGCCAAACCCTAGACAGCCATAAGTGCATCCTTGAACATCGGCTACAATATTGGCGGATGCGCAGCGGGGTTCGCCATGATATCCGGTGCGTCCCAGGCGATCGTCATAGTGCGCGCCACAATGAACAATGGGCCGGAACGGCAGGGCGGCCCCGATTTCAACCCCCATGATTTGTGCCAGATTCGCCGCGCAGCTTTCTCCGCCGACAGTACATTTATTGACCGGCGCATTGCTGTCCACCACAGCCTCTGCATATTCCCCGCAGCCGATAAAACCGCACCCCCCGCAATTGGCTCCCGGCAGCGCATCCATGACAGCGTCAATTCGTGGGTCGACTTCTACATGAAAAGCGCTATTTGCCCATCCAAGAACATATGAAAAAACAAGGGACATGACCAGCATTGTGCCGGCGGCCAGCCCGATGGTGACAAATATCATGATAATTCCCCTCCGCCGATTCCAAGCAACGTATCTGGAGTACTACGGTGTCCGTCAGGCTGCACAGAACCGTCTTCAGACCCGGAATTTAAAGAAACCTGTTTTGCGGAATCTTTTTTCAGCGCGTTTTTCAAACCCGTGTCCACCCCGGTGAAACCCATAAACGCCATGGATAAAATGCCGGCAACGATCAGTGTGATTGCGGCGCCCTTTAATGCCTCGGGGATATCGCAGAAATCCAGTTCTTCCCGGATCCCGGCCATAATGACAATGGCAATGGTAAACCCTATGCCGCCGAAAAAAGCGAGTGTCAGGGAACGTCCAAGATCCCAAGCGTCTGCGGGGTTGTCCACGCCGGCGACGTGACTCATGATGATCAGGCAGGCGAAAAGGATGGCGCAATTGGTTGTAATCAGCGGCAGGAAGACGCCGAATGATTTGTATAGCGCCGGGAAAAATTTACGGACATACATTTCAACAAACTGAACGGATGATGCAATGGCAAAAATATAGACGATATAGCTTAAAATTGTCAGATCAATCCGGGCGGCGGCATCGGGCGTCATGAAAAATCGGCCGATCCATGCAGTCAGGGGAGCCCCGGGGATGAGCACCATGGTGGTAATGGTCCAGCATAAGAATGCGGCAATGGATATGACAAATGTCACTGCCAGGCCCATGCCCACTGCCATGTCGATCTGACGGGAAACACCGATGAACGGGCAGATGCCGACAAAATAATACAACACAAAGTTGTTGATCAAAGCCGCGCTGACGGCAATCAGCATAATGTCAATCAGGTAGTTCATATTTTCACCTTATGTTTGGCAGACCGTTTGGCAACTATCCAGTTTACCGCGCCCAGGAGCAGGCCGAATGTTAGAAACGCGCCGGGCGGAAGCACCATGATGACCCAGTCCGGCCAAACTTCC
>JAHECJ010000027.1:4399-10909 GCA_024641805.1 Desulfococcus sp. | reverse complement strand
ATTGTTGAAATTCGCCGTGGGCGGCAGGAACTGATGGAGATTCCAGTCCGTGTCCGAGCTGAATTTTGCCAGCTGCAGACCGGACATTTCGGTCATGTCCGTGGCAATAATACCGGGCCCGCCGGCATTGGTGATGATGGCCACGCGGTTTCCGGCCGGTATTTTTCGCGAGGAAAATGCCACCGCATAATCAAACAGGTCGTTCACCGTATCCACCCGGATAATTCCGGCCTGATCAAATATTGCATTATATACGGCCTCGGAGCCGGCCAGGGAACCGGTATGCGAAGCAGCGGCAGCTGCTCCGGCAGCTGTTTTTCCGGACTTGATCACCAAAACCGGCGTTGGACGCTCACCGGATGTAATTTCCTTGACCTCTTCGATGAACGTCGGTTTGAAGCGCAGTTGCTCCATATATATCATAATGACTTTGGTTTCAGGATCCTTATGATAGTAACGCAGGAGGTCCAGTTCATCCACATCCGCCTTGTTCCCGATGGAAACAAATTTGGAAAACCCGAATCCCCGGTCAGCGGCAAAATCCAGCACGGCCGTGCACAAAGCGCCGCTCTGGGAAATAAATGAAATGTTGCCTTTATTGGGCATTCTTGCAGAAAAACTGGCATTTAACCGGACTTTCTCACTCGGATTGATAACTCCCAGGCAGTTGGGCCCGATCAGACGGATACCTGCCTCCCGGCATTTGCTGGCTATTTCATCCTCGATTTTCGCCCCTTCTCCGCCGACTTCCTTAAAACCGGCCGATACAATCACAATCCCCTTGACCCCCTTGGTAATACAGTCATCAATCGTTTTTAACGCGATCCGCGGTGGCAGGATGACCATGGCAAGGTCCACCGGATCCGGAATTTCCATGATCGATTTATAACATCGGACACTTAAAATAGAACGGGCGCTGGGGTTGACCGGGTAAAGGGTTCCCTGAAAACCGCCTTTGAGGATATTTTCGAAAATATCATGTCCGACTTTTCCGGGTGTTGCGGATGCACCGATCACTGCCACCGATTCGGGCGAAAAAATTGCATCAAGTCTGTCCATCGTCACTTTCTCCTTTTTCCCCGTCAGATTCTTGAGACATCGAAGATTTTAGTTCCACGATTTTTTCATACAGCATATTCTTAGACACGCCATAGGCTTTGGATAATTCTCGGGCGAGCTTTAAAACACCGGTTTTCCCTTTCTTCAGTTCCTTTTCAACCATCGGCCGAACATCATCAAAGCAAAATGGTTTTTCGATTTTATCACCGGAGACCAGCAGCGTTATTTCACCTTTAATCGCCGGCCGGTTTTTCAGCTCTGCCGACAGTCCGGAAAGGTTTCCCCTTAAAAATTCTTCGTAGGTCTTGGTCATTTCCCTTGAAAAAACAGCATACCGGTCTCCCATGATCTGAATCATTTCATCCATGACCGCTACAATCCGCCGGGGAGACTCATAAAAAATCAATGTCGAGTCCACATCGGCAAGCGCTTCGAGTTGTTCCCGCCGTTTTGCAGATTTGGACGGCAAAAACCCGATAAAGATGAATCGGTCGGATGGCAATCCGGATGCGGAAAGCGCTGTAATAGCGGCTGAAACGCCCGGAATCGGAACCACGGGAATATTTTCCTTAACGGCGGTATTGATCAGGCGATAACCGGGATCGGAAACCGTCGGTGTCCCGGCACTGGAAACCAGGGCAACCGAAAATCCGGATTTAAGCTTTTCAAGAATCCCTTTGGTGCTTTGCTCTTCATTATGCTCATGATAGGCGATCAGACGGGACTGGATATTAAAGTGGGAAAGAAGTTTTTTGGTGTGGCGGGTGTCTTCGGCGGCAATGAGATCTACTTTTTCGAAAATTTCGAGCGCTCTGAACGTGATATCTTTGAGATTGCCGATGGGGGTAGCGACAATATAAAGCGTACCGGTCAGAAATTTCTGTAACGAGTCATTTGTAGGCGAGTTCAAAGGCATTTTTAATAATCTCGACGTCGGTTTTCTTATCAACTGAGTTAACGGTTACCACGTCGAAGCGAGCCCTGCAATTGCTCTGATCATTTTTTTTAAGATAATACAGGGCGGTTTTTGATATTCGTTCCTGCTTCTCATGCGTAATAGCGAATTTGGGATGCCCGAATGTCGATGTCCTGCGGGATTTTACCTCGATAAAAACAACGGTATCCGAATCTTTTGCAATAATATCAATTTCACCGAACCGGCACCGAAAATTTTTACAGAGGATCTGATATCCCTGTTTTTTCAAATATCGGGCGGCCAAGTCTTCACCGAATTTTCCGAATTTTTGTCGTAAATTCAGCATAGATAAGGGGCGCCATGCATTTTTGAAGTGATGAGTAACACTCTATCGGCAATATTCCTTGACTCCCTTGAAACTCAACCGATGAATGGAACAATACCCGTATTTACGAATGGCTTCCTTATGCGCTCTGGTCGGATACCCTTTGTTTCGGGAGAAATCGAACTCCGGGTAGTCGCGGGCATACTGGTCCATTATTCTGTCGCGTGTCACCTTGGCGATAATCGATGCTGCTGCAATGGATATACTTAAAGAATCACCTTTGGGGATTGCTTTCTGGGGGAGATCGCCAGAAATGGGAAACTGGCCGTCAATCAGGAGAAAATCGGGAACTGTCTGCAGATTCCGGACAGATATCGCCATCGACAATAACGATGCCTGCAGAATATTCATCCGGTCAATTTCAACCGGACCCACAATTCCGACCCCAACGGCGATCGCATGCCGGTGGATATCATCGAACAATTTTTCCCTTCTGGTCGGGCTTATTTTCTTGGAATCTTTAATGCCCGAAATCGGCACATCATCCGGAAGAATCACGGCAGCAGAAACAACCGGACCGGCCAGCGGACCGCGTCCGGCCTCGTCAATACCGGCGACAGAAGTATAACCGTTTTTCCAGGCTGCTTTCTCAAACACCCACGCATCAAGTGTCATTTCGATCCTTCGTCCAGGAAATCGTCAGACTCGTGCAAAACCCGGGTAATAAACGTCCCAGCCTTCAGCCGGACCGCATCGAATCAAGACCAGGCGGAGTGAAGAGATCCGGAATACAATTCCATCTGATCCGGGCAACGTTATGTTCGTATGAAACTAACCCTGATGAAAGACGAATCTTACTTCTGCTGATCCCGCCGACGTTCTTTAATCCTTGAAGCCTTTCCTCTCAGATTGCGCAGGTAGTATATTTTTGACCGTCGTACCCGGCCATGAGTAACCACCTCGATTTTGGAAATACTGGGGGAATGCAGGGGAAATACGCGCTCTACACCGATGCCGTAAGACACTTTGCGGACGACAAAAGAAGCATTGGTGGTGCCATTGCGTCGACTGATTACGACTCCCTGGAATACCTGGATACGTTCTTTTTCACCTTCCCTGATTCTTACATGTACTTTAACCGTATCACCCGGGATGAAATCCGGAATATCAAGTCGTAATTGTTCTCTTTCGATCTGTTTAATCTTTTCCATGACAATCCTCTAAATTTATTTATTTCAAAACGCAGTGACAAACACGTTTTAATGTACTCGGTGAATGGTACGAATCTCAGTCGATTCCCAAAAGCCTGTCCAAAATAATCGCAACCGCCGCACGAACCGGCAGATGGTTATATCCTGACCGGCCTTTAACCGGTTCGAGAACAAAATCCGCTGCCGCTATAAATTCATCCGTCAAACCCCATGCGGTACCAAAGGCCAGAAGATATGTTTTATCCGGCTCATTCAACCGATGCCGAAAATCTTCAAACCGCAACATCTGCTGTTTTTCAACTGCACACGTGACAACAACGCGGATATCGGTATTCGTATCCGCTTTCATATCATCAACAACCTGAGCCAATGAATCCTTGACTTTTACCAGAGACAAAGCCTCGCGGCGCTTCGGGTTATATGTTCCCCCCCATCCGTCAATCCAGTGGGAAACGATTTTTTCAACCAGCGCCTTTTGATCTTCCAGCGGTGTTACCACATAAAAAGATTCAATGCCATAAGTTTTTGCAATTCGGGCAATGTCATGCAGGTCGAGATTGGTTACCGCTGATGTAATGACCTCACCGTTTTTATTTTTCACCGGGTGATGCAACAGGGCAACAGATAACCTAGCCGGAGATAAATCGTTCAATATATTCGCACCACTGTTTCAATACCTGTTTTTCCCGGCTGCTCAGTATCCTTTTTTCCAGAAGATCCGGGCGCTTTATCAGTGTTCGAACGAGTGACGACCCCAGCCGCCAGTCTTCGATGATCCCGTGATTTCCCGACAAAAGAACGTCCGGAACGCTTTCACCCTCAAATTCGGGAGGCCGCGTGTAATGGGCATGCTCCAGCAGATCATCCGTAAATGAGTCTTTTTCCGCTGACGCCTCACCACCCAGCGCCCCCGGGAGCAAACGGGTCACCGCATCGATAATAATCATCGCTGCCGGCTCACCACCGGTTAAAACATAATCACCAATCGAAATCTCATCGTCGATATATTTATAAATCCGTTCATCGACGCCTTCATAACGGCCGCAAATAAAAATAAGCCCTTCAAGCAATGAAAATTCAGCGGCTACCGACTGCTTAAACGGCCTCCCCTGAGGCGATAACAATATGGTTCGCCCCCCAGGCATTAATTTTCGGGCTTCTGCAATCGCCCCGGCCAGGGGTTCCGGTTTCATCACCATGCCAGCCCCGCCGCCATAAGGCCGGTCATCCGTAATCCGGTGTTTTCCCTCGGCAAAGTCTCTAATATCCAGCGGATTGACGGTAATAATGTTCCCCTCAATCGCCCGCCGAATAATACCGTGTGACAAAAAGGAATCAAAAATCTCCGGAAAAATCGTCAATACGCTGAATTGCATCGATTTGCTACCTTCTACAACAACCCATCGGGCAAATCGACTTTGATCTTCTTTTCTTCAAGATCAACATCGCAAACGATGGATGCAATGACCGGTATGAGGATTTCCGTATCCCCTTGCTTTACCACGAGAACATCATTGCTCCCGGTTTCAAACAGATTCTCTACATGTCCCAGATAAGCGCCATCAACCTGATAAACCGCCAACCCGATAAGGTCGCACCAATACCATCTTCCCGCTTCAGGCTCAGGCATCTCAGACCGATTAATCAGCAGTTCGCAACCCACCAGTGATTCCGCAGCCGTGCGATCCGATAAATCCTCAAAGACAATGCGTAAAAATTTCTTATACGGCTCAACCTCTTTCACCGTATACGTTTTCATCTCGCCACTGCCGCGTTTAAACCTGATCTGGCGACCGGGACCGAACAAATCCATTGATCCGTCAAAAGAGTAGACTTTCAAACACCCTTTCATGCCGTGTACGCCAACAATTTTTCCTATCAAAAGGGTATCGTCTTTTATCATCCGTCTAGTCTTCTACGATTTCGAGGACCGTCCTTTTTCTGATCTTTGCGGAAGACGCGCTTAACAGTGTCCGCATTGCCCTCGCAGTGCGACCCTGTTTACCAATAACCTTTCCCAAGTCCTCCTTTGCAACTTTCAGCTCCAAGACCGAAGTCTGGTCACCTAAAATTTCGGTAACCTTTACCTCTTCGGGATGGTCAACAAGCGCTTTTGCGATGTACGTGATCAGATCTTTCATGGTCCGTCTCCTTTTAATAGCTGCCGGGAATTAAGGATTAAGAGGTAAAAAACGCTTAAAACTGGAACTAATTAAAGACCTTCTTTTTTTAACAGACTGCTCACTGTATCCGTCGGGGTTGCGCCTTGGCCGAGCCAGTATTCGATCCTTTCCTTTTTCAGGGTAACTACGGTCGGTTCCACCATCGGGTTATATGTGCCGACGTTTTCCAGAAATCTCCCGTCACGCGGATACTGGCCGTCCGCAACAACAATTCGGTAGAACGGTCTTTTTTTTGCACCGTATCGCGCTAATCTGATTTTCACTGCCATATTTTATTCCACTCCTTCAAAAAGGCATCATTCCGCGGCCCATTCCGCGCATAAAACCGCCCTTGTTGATCTTCTTCATCATTTTTAATACTTGTGTATAATTTTTCAATAACTTATTTACTTCCTGTACACTGTTTCCACTGCCATTTGCAATTCTTTTTCTTCGGCTGCCATTAATAATCGAATGATTTCGGCGCTCAACGCGCGTCATCGAATTAATAATCGCTTCCACACGGACCAACTCCCGATCATCAACCTGAAGATTTTTAAACTGTTTGCTTTTGCTGACACCAGGGATCATCTTGATGAGATCATTCAACGACCCCATTTTACGAACCTGGGACATCTGGTCACGAAAATCTTCCAGTGTAAATTCATTCTTCCTGAGTTTTTTTTCAAGCTCCGCCGCTTTTTTCTCATCCACGGCACTCTGGGCTTTTTCGATGAAGGTGAGCATGTCACCCATCCCCAGAATACGGGATGTCACCCGATCCGGATGAAACGGCTCCAGCTGGTTCAGTTTTTCACCCACACCGATGAATTTTAT
>JAHECJ010000027.1:0-4283 GCA_024641805.1 Desulfococcus sp. | reverse complement strand
CCCCGGGCATCGCCATCCATCTTGGTTAAAATAACACCGCCGATATCAAGCGCCTGGTCAAATGACTGCGCGATATTGACGGCATCCTGTCCGGTCATGGCGTCCGCCACCAGGAGAATATCCGACGGATGCAGCGTATTCTTAATGTTGACCAGCTCAGCCATCAGTGCTTCATCGACGTGGAGGCGCCCGGCCGTATCAATAATCAGCGTATCGCAGCCTGCTGATTTTGAATCAACAACGGCCGCCCGGCAAATTTGAACCGGGTCCATTTCGGTGGAAGAATTAAAAACCGGCGTTGAAATTTCCGCCGCAATTTTTTTCAGCTGGTCAATCGCCGCCGGCCGGTATACATCCACCGGCACCAGATACGGCTTCCGGCCATCTTTCCTTAGTAAATTAGCAAGCTTACCGGCTGTTGTCGTTTTACCGGAACCCTGAAGCCCCACCAGCATAATGGCGGCCGGAGACGGCCCGGACAGATTCAGGGCTTCATTCCGGCTGCCCATCAGTGCCGTCAACTCATCGTTGACGATCTTGATCACCTGCTGCCCCGGGGTCAGGCTCGACAGAACTTCCTGCCCGACAGCACGCTGCCGGATATCGGCAATCAGTTTTTTGACAACTTTATAATGGGCGTCCGCTTCAAGCAGCGCCATCCGTACTTCTTTTAAGCCTTCTTCAATATTTTTTTCAGTGAGCTTGCCGTGCCCTTTGAGGTTTTTGAAAACCGTATTGAGTCTGTCGCTTAAATTATCAAACATAGAGATAGGCCCTGTAAGTAAATTCTTGAAAATAATCTTTCATAAATGTTATGTCAAGCAAAATATACTTGTTAACAATCGCCTTAAAACACTATATCTGCCCGAGGTTATAATCAATTACGTTAACTCCGGCAAAGCGGATCTGAAATACCCATGAAAATTTTAACGGAAATAAAACCGGATATCAAAGAGCTCAATAAGGACGAACTGACCCGATGGTTTAAAGAACGGGGTGTACAACCCTACCGAAGCATCCAGATCATGCGCTGGCTCTATGTAAAACTGGTCGACTCATTTAATGAAATGACAGATATTTCAATAGAAAACAGGCAAATATTATCCGAAAATTTTTCCTTCTCAACCACACACCCCAAACAGATCGAATCATCCGCCGACGGTTCTAAAAAATACCTGTTTGAATTAAAAGACGGAAACGCCATTGAAACCGTCCTGATTCCCGAAAAAAACCATTATACGCTTTGCATTTCCACCCAGGTCGGATGCGCCATGGGATGCCGGTTTTGCATGACCGCAAAATCCGGCCTGATCCGTAACCTCACCCAGGCGGAAATCATCAATCAGGTCATCGGTGCATTAAAGGACATTACCGACGAAAAACGTCTCACCAATATCGTTCTCATGGGCATGGGGGAACCCTTGGCCAATTATGAAAATGTGATCCGTGCCATCAACCTCTTAACGGACACGGACAGCGGCCTCCATTTTTCAACGCGGCGGGTCACATTATCCACTTCCGGACTGATTCCCCGATTTTCAGACCTGAGCCGTGACACCCGGATCAATCTTGCCGTATCATTAAATGCAACGGACAACAAAACCCGCGACAAGCTCATGCCGATCAACAAAAAATTCCCTTTAGAAAAGCTCATCGATGCATGCGCCGATTACAAGCTGGCCCCGAGAAATAAAATTACGTTTGAGTATATCCTGATCCGGGGTGTCAATGATTCCATTGAAGACGCCAACCGGCTGGCAAAACTGCTGAGGCCCGTCAAAGCCAAAATCAACCTGATTCCTTTCAATGAACACCCGGGCAGTGAGTTTAAGCGCCCGGACGAATCCGCTGTATTAAAATTTCAGGCCGTACTTCACCAAAAAAATTATACGGCCATTATCCGGCACAGCAAGGGACGGGATATATCCGCAGCGTGCGGACAGCTTTCCGCCAAACAAAATTAACATTGCCGAAAAACGATAAAGTTTTTATATTACATAACATGCTGATATCATATAAACTATAATAATTACAGAATCAGCAGATCCTGAATATCGATATTTTTTTTCGGAATCACCGTTATCTCGCTCGGGCCCTCTGGTCCCGACACACACACATCAACAGGCATAATTGCCGGCGCCTTGCTGTAGCCTGCACAAATTGCCGCAGCCTGCTCTATCCCTTCCTTGCCGCATCCATTCGGAATCAGCACCAATGGTCCGGTCATTGATTTCATTTTCAGCATAATATCACGATCACGCCGGTACAGGCGCTGCAGATTGTCATTATCCATCTGGTTTCTGCCGACAATGATTTTAACGTGTTGATCCAGCCGGAGATGGCGGCCATGCGACAGAAGTTCCATTTCGACAATTTCAACGATTCCCTGATGCCCAAAAAGATCTTTCAGCCGCCGGGAGTATCCGCCGTCTGTCAGAAGACATCCGCCAGCCGGGGACGGGTAATCCATGACACCGAATTTTTTTGCCAGTTCCATCTGCGGCTTCCGTGACCTTCCGGAGAAGCCGTATAATTTTTCCCGGTCAACCAGCCCATTTCGTTCCATCGGTGTTTCCGGCAGGACCTTGGCGCTTAAAGGTCTTAAAATGTATCCATCGTAGCCGGAGTTTTTTTCCACATACCGCAATGAATTTTTGTTCTGGGACATGGGCCGCTGCCCCATGACTTCGCCGGAAAATAAAAAATCACTTTCCGTTTCTTCCATCATTTCACCCGCAATTCGAAACATCAATGCATGACAGTCCATGCAGGGATTCATATTTTTCCCATATCCTCCCGGCGGGTTTCTCAGCATGGGCATATACCGTTCGGTTATATTCTTGACAATGAGTGGAATTCCGTTATTAATTGAAGCCTTGCGGGCTTTATCACCGGAAAAAAACGGCGTTTCAAACGCAACCCAGCAGACATCAATGCCCTGCTCCCTTAAAACCAGGGCTGCCATCATGCTGTCCAAACCGCCGGAACAAAGCCCCAGTGCTTTTATTTTTTTTTTATTGTCCATATGTTTATAATAACCAGATTTTCATCTCAACTAACCCAAGTGTCAAAAAGAGTGCGTCATGTCCAAAATAAAATCAATGACTCTCAAAAACAACCCCCGAATTAAAAAAATTCGTCAGATACTAAAGGCCAAATACCCGGATGTCAAGACACAGTTGCACCATAGAAATGCGTTTCAGCTACTGATGGCAACCATTCTCTCCGCCCAGTGCACGGACCGTCAGGTCAATGCCGTCACGCCAAAACTCTTTGCACAGCTTAAAACCCCGGAAGATTTTGCCAACGCGCCGATTAAAAGGATCGAAGACCTGATCCACTCCACCGGATTTTATCATAACAAAGCTAAAAATCTGCAAAACTGTGCTAGATCATTAATTGAATTATATAATGGAAAGGTGCCGGATACCCTCGACGAACTGGTGAAACTTCCGGGAGTGGGCCGCAAAACCGCCAATGTGGTTCTCGGCGCCGTATTTCAAATCCCCGGTGTGGTGGTGGATACTCACGTGGCAAGGATTTCACAACGACTGGGTCTCACGGCGGCCAAAAATCCCGAAAAAATTGAAATCGACCTGATGAACGTGATTCCTGAAAATGAATGGAATGATTTCTCGCTCTGGCTCATTTATTTCGGCCGATCCTTGTGCAACGCCCGAAAACCCGGCTGCCCCGTTTGTTTTTTAAATCACCTGTGCGAGTATCCGGATAAAACAAAGTCAAGTGAATGAAAAAGACAGATCCGCATCCCTTGCTGTTGGGCGCACATTTTTCGATTGCCAAAGGACTGCATCGCGCAATCATTGAAGCCGACACTTACCAATGCAACACATTGCAAATATTTACAAAAAATGCCACTACCTGGAAAGAAAAAACCTTAACGGAAAAAGAAATTGAAGCTTTCAAGTCTACTAAAGCGCGGATCGGAATTTCCAAAATCATTTCACATACCTCATATCTGATCAACATTGCCGGGCCGGACCCCCAAAAAGCGGAAAAGTCGTGCGAGGCCTTGAGGCAGGAAATCATCCGGTGCGGTCAGCTGGGAATACCCTTTATCGCACTCCATCCCGGATCACACATGGGCGAAGGGGAGGCAACAGGCATCGGCCGGATCGCGGACAATATTAACCGCCTGTTTGATCAAACCGCCGGATCTTCATCCCGTCTGCTGCTGGAAACAACCGCCGGCCAAGGTTCCGGACTCGGTCACACGTTTGAACAGCTTGCGGCAATTATTGAAAAAGTTCATGATAAAAACC
>JAHECJ010000518.1 GCA_024641805.1 Desulfococcus sp. | reverse complement strand
CGGTGATCTTTGTTTCCGGCGGCCCAATGGAAGCCGGCAAAACAAAATTATCGGAACACAAATTAGATTTAGTCGATGCGATTGTTATCGGTTCCGACGATTCCGCCAGCGATGAAACGGTGGCGGAATTTGAACGCTCGGCCTGCCCGACCTGCGGCTCCTGCTCCGGCATGTTTACCGCCAACTCCATGAACTGCCTGACGGAAGTGATCGGCATGGGACTGCCCGGCAACGGCACGATCCCGGCGGTAATGTCCGCCCGTATCCGGCTGGCCAAAATGGCGGGAATGAAAATAATGGAGCTGTTTGAAAAACAGATCACGCCGAGCAAAATTATGACCCAGAAGGCGTTTGAAAATGCCCTGACCGTGGATATGGCCCTTGGCTGTTCAACCAACACCGTGTTGCATCTGACCGCACTGGCCCATGAAATCGGTCTTCCCCTGGACCTGGACATGATCAATGAAGTCAGCCGTCGGACCCCTCACCTGTGTTCATTAAGCCCGGGCGGGGCGCATCATATTGAAGATCTTCATTATGCCGGAGGCATTCAGGCGGTCATTAAAATCCTGGCGGGCAGCGGGTCCATTCACGAAGACTGCCTGACGGTCACCGGAAAAACGGTTAAAGAGAATATTGTTCAGGCTGAAGTTCAGGATTCCGAGGTGATACGGCCGATTGACAATCCGTACCATAAAGTCGGGGGGCTTGCCGTTCTCTTCGGCAACCTGGCGCCCAAAGGTTGTGTCGTCAAACAATCCGCGGTGGTTCCGGAAATGATGACCCATGAAGGCCCGGCAAGGGTATTTGATTCCGAAGAAGATGCCACCGAAGCCATTCTCACCGAAAAAATTGTGAAAGGCGATGTGGTGGTGATCCGATATGAAGGCCCGATGGGCGGTCCGGGCATGCGGGAAATGCTGACTCCGACATCCGCCATTGCCGGAATGCAGCTGGATTCTCACGTGGCGCTCATCACCGACGGCAGGTTCTCAGGCGGCACCCGCGGGGCTGCCATCGGACATGTTTCTCCGGAAGCGATGCAGAAAGGACCCATTGCCATAATTCATGAAGGCGATATCATATCGATTGATATCCCGAATAAATCAATTTCCCTAAAAGTCGCCGAAAAAGAAATCGAAAGCCGGCTTTCTAAATGGAAAAAACCGGTGCCCAAAATAACTAAAGGATATATGGCCCGATATGCCCGAATGGTATCCTCGGCAGACAAGGGCGCGGTCATGGAATAAATATTTTTGATTTTCAATTTCACCGTACCTACTGTGTCAAATGCTGCCCCGCATAGCGGGCTATAGCGAAACAGCTTTTTCCGTGTATCTGCGGCAAACTTGAAAATCTCAATCGCTGAAAAATTAAAAAGAATAATTTGGTAAAACCACAATAAGTAAACGTAGGATGACAAAGTGAAAAGTTCAAGTTCAAGGCGTCGCAAATCCCGAAGAACGAGGCGTACTTTTCGTACGTCGCAGTGATGAGGGTTGCAGCGCAACGCAGAAATTGAATTTTTCGCGAAGCCGTCAAGGATGGTTGATCATGAGCAAATTAACTGGTGCACAGATTTTATTGACTATGTTGAAGGAAGAAGGTGTTGATACGATTTTCGGATATCCCGGCGGTGTTGTCCTTGACATCTATGATGAGTTGGCAAGAACCGATTTAAAACATGTACTCGTTCGTCATGAACAGGGTGCGGTGCATGCCGCGGATGCTTATGCCCGCGTAACCGGCAAGGTAGGTGTGTGCCTGGTCACTTCCGGTCCCGGAGCGACCAACACGGTCACCGGGATAGCCACCGCGAATATGGACTCCATACCCATTGTGGTCATCACCGGTCAGGTTCCGACCAAGCTGATCGGCAACGATGCGTTTCAGGAAGTCGATATTGTGGGCATCACGCGGCCCTGCACAAAACATAACTACCTCGTAAAAGATGTAAAAGATCTTGCAAAAACGATTAAGGAAGCGTTTCACATTGCAAGGTCCGGTCGTCCGGGGCCGGTGCTTATCGATCTGCCCAAGGATGTTTCGATTGCCAAAACGAATTTCAAACTGCCGGATGACGTCCAGCTAAGGTCATATAATCCCACTTACGTGCCCAACCGGAAACAGCTTCAAAAAGTGGTGGATCTTCTCAAAAAGGCAAAAAAACCGCTGATCTTCAGCGGCGGCGGGGTCATTTTATCCCGGGCGCATAAAGAACTGACCGAACTGGCACAGAAAAACAAAATACCGGTCACCAGCACCCTCATGGGACTCGGCGGATTTCCGGGAACAGATCCGCTGTGGCTGGGCATGCTCGGCATGCACGGCACCTATCGCGCGAACATGTCGGTCTCTGAATGTGATTTAATGATTGCCGTGGGTGTTCGTTTTGATGACCGGGTCACCGGGAAAACCGATGAATTCGCCACAAACGCGAAAATCGTCCAGATTGACATCGATCCCACATCGATCCAGAAAAATATCCAGGTCGATGTGCCGGTGGTAGGGGACTGCAAGATTTCCCTGGAGCTGTTAAATCAGATGATTGATCATGAAGATATGGGTGAGTTAACACCGGAACACAGCGATTGGCTGGACCGGATTGAAAACTGGAAAAAAACGACTCCGCTGGCTTATGACCAGAAAAAGGTTATCAAGCCGCAATATGTTATTGAAAAACTGTTTGAACTCACTAAAGGCGAAGCGATCATTACCACCGAGGTCGGCCAGAACCAGATGTGGGCGGCACAGTATTATCATTTTACAGAACCGGGACGGTTTATCAGTTCCGGAGGCCTGGGCACCATGGGATTTGGTCTGCCGGCGGCCGTCGGCGCGCAGGTCGCCGCTCCGGATAAGCTGGTGGTGGATATTGCCGGGGACGGCAGTATCCAGATGAACATCCAGGAAATGGCCACTGCGGTCCAGTATAA
>JAHECJ010000517.1 GCA_024641805.1 Desulfococcus sp. | reverse complement strand
CACGTATTCATTGGTCATGGGCCGGTAATCCTGTTCTTTTTGCTCAACACCGTCGCTGGATATCAATGATCCGCCGATAAAGGGGTATTCTTTGGCTCCTTTGAGGGATACAAATTCCGTCTCCCGGATAAAATCAGGCAGTGTAAGTGTGGAAAAGAGGTCTGCCACAATTTGTAAATCATCAAGGGCCCGTTTCAGTTCATCCCGCAAACCGAGCAGGATTCTTTTTTGGGGCGCCATCGTCACGCCGCCGACCTGGAAGGCAACCGGATGCGTGGTTCTGCCGGCAACGGCATCGCAGAGGCGGTTGCCCAGGCCTTTAAGCCGGATGGCAATATTAACAACATCAGGTTTTTTTTCAATCAGGGGGAGTACGCTCGGTTCGTTGAAAAAATCCGGCGCAGCCAGGAAGAGTACATGCAGCACATGGCTCTGGAAAGTTTCACCATGTTTAGCCAGAAGCCTTAATTTAGCGGCTGTTTCCGGAATCGTCACATGAAAGGCGTTTTCCGTGGCCCGAATGCTGCACAGGCTGTGGCTGATCGAACAGATCCCGCAGATTCTGGCTGCAAGAATACCGGCGGAGGTGTAATGCTTGTCTTTGAGCATGACCTCAAAAAATCGGGGTGTCTCAACCGTATCCCATCTGGCCTCCGTGATTTCGCCTTCTTTAACCTGGATTTTAATGTTTCCATGGCCCTCAATACGGGTAAGGTGGTGGACGTCTACATTCAGATTTATTTTCATGATACATTAACCTCCCCAAACGCACCGAAAAAGTTCAACCGTTCCCTGAGTTCAATATCACTGAATCCTTTTTCTTTAACCACGGCAAAAAATGACGTGAAATTCGGTTCAACCGCAGGTCCCCGGCATCCCCAGCATCCTGTTCCGCCGGCCGGGCAGGGGGCATTGCAGCCTGCCCGGGTGACGGGTCCGAGACACATCTGGCCTTTTTCAAACAGACAGGTTGTAAACCGTTGTTTGCATTCAACGCAAACCGGGTAAACAGGCGGCTGAAAGGGACTGTCCCACACGACATGACAGATGAGGGATTCAATCTCGGCCTTTGATACCGGGCAGCCCGGAATTTCAATATCCACCGGCACGATATCCTTTATCGGTCTTACATTGATGGTCTCTTTCGGGTCATTGCCGTAAACTTCCTTATTAGCGGATTTCAAATCAAATTCATTTTTCATCCGGTTCACGCCCCCAAAGCATGCGCAGCTGCCCAGCGCAACCAGAATCTTTGCGGTTTCACGAATTTTTTTAAGGCGCTTGACTTCATCATTCCGGGAAATCGAGCCTTCAATCAGGGCAATGTCGTAATCGTCGCCCACGGCAGAAGACGCCTCGCGGAAACGGACGATCTCAACAGCTTTGAGAAAATCAGCCAGGGTCTCTTCCTTGTTCACCAATTGAAGTTCGCATCCCTGGCAGGAAGTGAAATCAAAAATTGCGATCTTTGGTTTTATGGGTTCAATACCCAGATATTTCATGGCAGCTTCCTTTCATCAAATGGCTTCCTTTAAATTCATGACCGTCCAGAAATCGAAAACCGGACCGTCTAAACAGGTATATGTGGAACCGATATTGCACCGGCAGCATTTCCCGACACCGCAATGCATCCGTCGTTCAAGGGATACAAACATCCGCTGCATGGGAACCCCCATCTCGCCTAGCCGTTTACAGACGAATTTAAACATGATGGGCGGCCCGCAGACGATGGCATAGGTATTATCCGGCGGCACCTGGATGTCGTCTAAAAGTTTGGTGATTAAACCGACCGGACCAATCCATGCCTTGTCGGGCCGTTCCACGATGACCTCAAGGTGGATATCATCAATGCGGTGCCATCCGTCGTACTGGTAGTCAAAAAGAAGCTGAGAGGGATCTTTCGCCCCGTACAGGATATGAACATCTTTGAAGTCGGCCCGGTTTTCAATCACGTAACTGATGGGCGCGCGCAGTGGCGCCAGGCCCAAGCCGCCGGCGATAAGCAGAATGTTGTTTCCTTTCATCCGCTCCATAGGGAAATAGGTCCCGAAGGGGCCCCGCAGTCCGACAATGGCGCCGCGTTTTGCCTTGTGAAGCGCCTGTGTCACTTTCCCGGCCTTTCGGATACACAACTCGATGGTGCTTTTGATGGACGGGGACGAAGAAAATGAAATGGGTATTTCGCCATAACCCGGCAATTCGAGCATGACAAATTGCCCGGGAAGAAAGCTAAACCGTTCCCAGTCTTTATCGTTAACCATTCTTATCTGGAACAGTTTTTCCATTTCAGTGAGGCGGATCACATTGGTAATTTCCGCTTTAAAGCATCTGTCCACGTCCTTTAACCGGCTGCGTCGATTGAAATCAAGCGGTTCCACCATATCTGTTTCATGTCTGATATTGTAAGGCTGCATGATTGTTTTCATCGTTTTTGCTCCCTTTGTAAATCGGAAATAACATCGGTCGGATTGATGCCGGCAAGGCATGACCGCCCACAACGATTACATCCCACACACATTGGCTGGCCGAATGATTCCACAAAACCCCGGTGTTGATGATAATACCGATATTTGAGCCGGGTGGAGGGTTCAGGCCTGAAATTATGACCGCCGGCAACCTGTGCAAAGTCGTTCAAATTGCATGAATAGAGTTGTTTGACTTTATCGCTTTTATTAAAGTCCATTGATATTTGTTCGGTAACGCCGTAGCAGTAACAGGTGGGGCAAACCATGGCACAGGCGCCGCAGCTCAGGCATTTGTCTCCCCATTTTGTCCAGACATCGGATTCAAATTCGATATCCAGCAGGTTGGGGAGATTTTCCACCCGAACGGTTTTTTCAAAACTATCCTCGAAGGCGTTTCTCATTTTAAGATAAACTTCGTTGTCATTTTTGGTAATATCACTGGTTTTAATTTTCTGAAGCGCGTTAAATGCCCGGTCCGAT
>JAHECJ010000516.1 GCA_024641805.1 Desulfococcus sp. | reverse complement strand
AAATTGCGGTATTCTTTCATCAACAGATTGGAAAAACCTAGTAAGGCGTTAAACGGATTTTTCAAGTCGTGGGCAATTATTGAAAAAAATTTATCCTTTGTCGCATTCAACATCTCCAGTTTTGTTTTTTGAATATTTAATTGGTCATTTGTTTTAATTAAATTTTTAAAGAGAAGTGCATACGGCTGTTTGAACCCTGTCTCAATGATGGCCTTATACATGATATAAAACGAAACAATTTTTAAAAGATGACCGGTCAGGTTGGCAATACCGTAAAAACTTTTATAAAACGTAAACGACAGTTCGCTGAAAATCATTATGATGATGGATAGAGCCAAAAGCCTGAATGTGTTGCTGCTGAATTGACTGCGGTATTGATTCAGCAGGATCACGGCGAAGATAAGAATCAGGCAGATAACATATTCACTGATTTTTTTAAAGGGAGTGAGTCCTTTACCGTCAATAAAGCAGTCCGGAAACCAGTCGGTGAAAAACATGGAACTCAGCAAAAATAAAATAACCGCCAGGTAAATAATAAAAAGCCGGATCGGATATAATTTTCGTTTAAAAAACAAGGGGGCGATCAGAAGGGATATGCTTTCAAAATACCGCGCAATAATCCACAACTGGGTGGGCAGATTCGAACTGTTTTCACGAAATACCCCCATATTTTTGTAGGCAAGGGTATGTAAAAGATCAATACTGCCGACAAAAAAGTATGCGATGCCCAAAAATAAAAAATAATCGTTATCCATGAATTGCCGGGCGTTCCAGGCAATCATAAAAATGCCGAAGGCGATGACCACACTGAATATTTCGGCCAGGCTGTGGAACAGAAGGTAGTTGTAAAAACTGATCAGGGAAATTCCGGCCAGCGCAACGATAAAGAGGATTTCCTGATAGGGTTGAAATATCAATTTGCTGTCTTGAATTTCCATTGCGTCAATAACCTTTAACGGTTTATTGAATGCAAATTATGATCAAAGGGAACGGGAGTAAACTATTTGTTTTATTTTCAGACACGGGTTGTAGAACACTTCATTAATTTAAAAAAGACGTATCATAATATTTATGGAAATGGAAGAACCTATTAAATTAATACTTTTTTTCACGATTTTGATTCAAAATTATAGAATTTTATCAAAAGACCGAATTTATTTCATTGCAAGTCTGTCGGGCACTAAACTCACGGAGGGGAATGGTGACGCTCTTTTGTATTCGATGTAATGATTGGTTTTACCGCCAAATTTAATTCTTCTGCGGCCTTAACGCCCGAATCACCTCCCTCACAAACCCCTCATGATCCCAACCGGAAGTATCCGGCGTATAACCAAATCGTGCAATCACAAGCTTTTGTGATGGAATGACGGTGACGTGCTGACCATCTTTGCCGGCGCATTCATACAGATCAGCGGGCAGGGAAGGGTAGAGGTGTTTTCGGGTGTTTACCCAGAACTGCGCGCCGTAATGCCCCATCAGGTCGGTGGGCGTGGGCGTGGCTGCATATTTCATCCAGGTTTCCGGCAGGATCTGTTCGCCGTTCCACCGCCCGTTTTGAAGGCAGAACAAACCGAACCGCGCCCAGTCCCTTGGGGTTGCCCACATGTATGAGCCGGTTCCCGGGTTGCCGCTTTGGTCCGACTCTATGATGGCCGAGCGCATCCCGAGTTTGTCAAACAATTCCTTACGGGCAAATGTCTGGAAATCTTCCGGCCGGTCCAGGCAGTTTTGAATGACCGCACCCAGCAGGGTGGAAGTGCCGGTGGAGTATTGCCAAAGGGTATCGGGATCGTCCAGGAGCGGCTTGTTTGCGGCAAATTCAACCATGTCAGGAAGATTGCCGAAGAGCATAATGTTAACATCGCTGATGGGATTGTCATAATTTTCATTAAATGTAAGGCCTGAACTCATTCGCAGAAGCTGGTCCGTGGTGACGGCATGCCGGGAGTCCATGGGATTCTGCCAGTGTTTGATGGGTGCGGGTTTGTAAATGTCTATTTTCCCCTGTTTGGCAAGGATACCGGTCAACACGCTGGCAACGCTTTTGGTCATGGACCAGCCGTAATGGGGCGTATGGGCGGAATACCCCAATTGCGTTGCATATCGTTCCGCAATGAGCTTACCGTCATACACAATCACAATTCCATGGGTCCGGCCGGGGTTTTCAGGGTCCGCGTCGTCAAACGCCTTTTCCAGCAGGCGGTCAAGTTCTTTTACAATTTTACCTGAAACCGATTCCGCATTGATGTTGTCGCCGGCCGGCCAGGGGGCGGATTCCATCGGTGGCGGTCCGGGAGGAACGTCGGCGTATAGTCGCGACCTGACCATGTTTTCAGAATCCCTGATCTGTGCTTCTGTCGTGCCAAACAACAGGGTGGCCCCAAGGTGATCCTGGAAAACAGCTTTTCGTTTGATCCATAACAGCCGGCAGGAGACGCTTTGATCATTTCGGTCGACGTCGCATGTGGTTAACGCATCCCCCAGCAGGCCTAAAAATCCAATATCCCGGGTGGCGTTGCAGGCTTCGTTTTCGAGAACGGATTCCGGCGTGCGGAAAGAGATAAACACATTGGAGCACAGGAATTTGGCTTTGGACCCGGCGCCGACACACATGGCGGTTTCAAGCGGTTTAAAACCGAAAAGGAAAAAACCGATGACGGATACCGTTATAATAATACATAAGGCAGTGATGATTCGTCTGGATGTTTTCATGAGCCTCCAATAATTCGTTCTATTGACTTGAAAACGAATTTTATAATATAAATTACAGACTCATCCGTCTAATATTTTTTTCAATTCTTTCAAAAATGACGTGAACTGCAGTTCGACATGAACGTATGGATCAATCGGTTAGATCTAATGGGGACTGAATTTATGAACTCACAATTCGAACCATCCGCTAAAATGCATCCGCTGCCGCGATTCAACTATCTGCCCCGGGCTTTGG
>JAHECJ010000515.1 GCA_024641805.1 Desulfococcus sp. | reverse complement strand
CAAATCAAAGGTGATGAATCGTGCGGCCACCTTTGTTTTTATTCTCGGCGATCACTATTTCGGCACCATAAGTGCTTTTGTCGCCGGCAGTGCGGCGGAAAACTACTCGTTTTCAAGTTCTTTGCCGGTCTCTATCCTGAAAATGCTGCTGCCTGATCTGGCTGCTTTATTTATGGCGCCGGAAGAGGGGGGTTGATCAACAGGCTTTTGAAAAACTATTGCGCTTGACCATACGGCGTTAAAATTCGGCTCAAAGTGCTCACTTATAGACATAAACTCCGCTTTTTCGTCGCCCCGGCTTAAATTTGGGGCCTTGTCTTGCCGGCGCTCATGACGTTTTTCAACAACCTGTTAGACTGAGATTCTTTTGAGGCAATGGATTTAATACAATGATAAAGGGCGGCGCCTCAAAGAGGCGACGCCCTTTATTATGAGGTGTGGATTTACTGTTGGATTACTTTTTCATGCGCTGCATAAAAACAGCTTCCGCTTTATTTGCGGCTGCTTCGGCCCGATCAGCTGCCATTTTGGCTTCTTTGGCTGACTGAGCGCTACTGGTTGAACAATCATTTGCCTTGGCCTTGGCTGCTTCGGCAGCGGCCATTGCTTCATCGGCCTTCTGCGTCGCCGTATCGACCTGAGCCTGAAGTGCTTTCAGCTGGGAAGAGGTTGCGCAACCGGTGGTCAGAAAAGTTCCGGCCATCAGAAGAACAAAAATAACGCTTAACAGTGTTTTTAACATCTTTTTCATTTTGATAATTCCTTTTTTTAATTAAAAGTATGTGTTACAGGGTTTGTTGTATGTGTTACATGGTACGTTTCAAATTATAAATATGTCAACGTTAAAAAATTCGCGCTGCAATAACGCTGCCACCTCCTTTCTCGATAACTCCGACAACCTCCGGTGCACCTTTTTTTTGAAGGAGGCACCGATCAACCTTATCCCATTCAACCTTGTCCCAGAGGCCTCTCGACCTGATTAACGCTTCCGTATACGCCTTGATATCAGGGATCCTGTTGTATATGTCAGGGTGCACTTCCAGAAAAACCAGACCGTTGGCAATACCGATTTTAACGGGTTCGTAAATAATTTCTACAATGGTTCCCGGATTCACCTCTTTGAAGAACTGGGACACCTGCTCCGGATACATTCGCATGCATCCCCGGCTGACCAGCCGGCCGACACCCCAGGGGAAATTGGTGCCGTGAATCCCGATGTGCTCAGCGGTCAAACCAATCCAGAAATCGCCCAGCGGATTCTCCGGCCCCGGCGGAACAACGATCCTGCCGTACGTTTCCCATGCGGATGGCGGAACGGTCCAGGCTGGATTCGCCTTTAAATCCGCAACACGGCAAACCGTCACCGGAGTTTCAAAACCTTCCCGGCCGATTCCGATCGGATAAGTTTTGACCATCGAGATTTTTTTAAAGAACCGATACAAACGCATTTCCGGGATATTAATGACCACCTCTTCGTGCCGGGTCGGCGGCAGAATCCATTGGGTTGGAATACATAACTGGACTCCCACACCCGGAGCCCATGGATCCATGCCGGGATAGAACTGTTGGATGGCATTGAATCCCAGGCCATAATTTCGGGCAATGTCGAGAAGTGTCTCTTTATCCTCAATAAAATGGTATTGAAAGAATCCAACCACAGATAACTCGGAACCGATCGGTCCGTCTGCCTGAGAGAGGCTGTACCGATAAGATTCAGCACTGACCGATCCATGAACCAAAAGGATCATCAGGATAATAATGAAACGGTGTGCAATCATTTTGTATATTCTTTTCATGAATCATTACTAACTAATTTTATTGATTTTACAAGGCGTAATGCCACTTTATTATTTCCCTACACCATGCAACATCCATACCATATTTTAATTATTTGATTTTACTTATTAAATATACTACCGCCATAGAGAATCCCTATAAACAGGAATTGCATGTTCCGATTTATGCCTGGAAAAAAGAATTTTTAATTCCGGATCGATGCTTTTTTTGTCCGTTCCCTCACAAACATACTTTAATATGACACCTATTGTCAAATATCAGAACAATTTGTTCCGATTTTTAGGCGGTTTGCGAAGCATCTTTAAATATCCGGGTTATTTGTTTTAATTCAGTTGTCCTCAATATTCTCATCGCACTTCCATTATACGGATGATTTTTCGCTCCTCTTTTTTTACACGACTCACACCTGCAAAATTTTCCGGATTTCCTGTGCCCGCATGCCAATTTTTTTTACACGGTGTAAAAAATTTCGATCCGTTATGATCCGGTTATAATGCTTCTTTGCCCGGGGCATGAGAAGCTGCACCGAATTTCTCCCCAAAGGCAGACACAATAATACCCGCCGCCCGTTGAGGACTGTCTAAATAATCCATATACAGAACCATATCGAATTCTTCCTTGGGAGCACTTTTCAAGTTATAAACATTCTTAAAAAAATTTTTCTGCTCCAGGTCCAGGTGGGCCAACCTCAATGAGGCTGCGGTTTCTGAAATATTCAGCATCCTGGCCAGTCGTCGATTGCGGAATTTATCGCTACATGTAACCCGGACTGCGAGAATGCGCTCCCTGGGCAGTACCAGATGCGCCCCACGGCCAACAAATATGCATGGCCCGAAATTGGCGATAGTGAAAATGGCTTTAAACAATAACTTCGCATAGTCGCTTTTAAATACCGCTTCTCCCAAAAGTTTCGCCAGCAGGTTTTCAATGCCGCTGGGACTTCGTTCGTCGAGGAAATGCTTAATTGATTTATCCACTTCTCTGTCGCTGATGAGATGTTCCAGAATTTCACGGTCATAGACCCTGTAGTGAATTTTTTGGGCAGCGATTTCCGCAATTTGATAGGAACCGACACCTATTTTTCTCGAAATGCAAATAATGGGTGCCTGCCGGGTGGAAGATTTTTTCTCTTCTTTCCACTCATTAAAAG
>JAHECJ010000514.1 GCA_024641805.1 Desulfococcus sp. | reverse complement strand
CCGTCTTTTCTTAAAACCCTGTGCTGCAGGCCTTTGCCGGGTTTGCCGGTTTTATAAATCTGATAGTGATACGCTTCTATTATTTCTTTTTCTTCCGGCAATGTATATTCACGAAAATTCATTCCGATCAGTTCATCTTTGGCGTATCCCATATTTTTAACAGGGGCTTCATTAATGAATGTAAAGTTGCCGGCAAGATCTTGTTCAAAAATATAATCCTCCACATTTTCAAAGATCATTTGATATCGTTCCTTGCTCTCCTTCAATGCCTTTTTGTCTTTGATATGTTCCGTAATATCACGGGCGGATCCCATCACCCCTGTCGATTGATTATCATCATCGAAAATCAGGAGGTTCTTGTATTCGAGTATCCGCTCCTCGCCAGTTGGGATTTGAATCGCGATGACCCCCTCATCTCGCCCGTTTTTTATGATCCGTTCCAGATACTCGTCGAATCCCGGTTTGAATTTTTCAGGAATTAAATCTCTGATGTTTGAATTTGCAATGGCTTCCGGCATGCCGCCGACTTCAGTGACATAATGCGCATTGGTTTCAATAAAGTTACCTTCCAGATCATGAATAAAAATAAAATCGAGGACATTTTGAAAAAAATCATGATATTTTTTTTCGCTTTTTCTTAAAGCAATTTCAGTGTGTTTTTTTTCCGTAATATCATGAGCAGCACTTCTCCATCCGATCGGCTGATTTTGATCATCCTTTATTAATATGCCGTTGGCTTCATAATAGTGAATGACACCCTTTTTTGATTTTGCTCTGTATTGCATCCCTATTCCGGGTTCACCGGTTTCATAAATCGTCTTATAAAATTCTTCTAATACGGTGATATCTTCTGTCAGTACATATTGATGGTAATTCATTCCGATCAATTCATCTTTCGTATATCCGGAATGTTGAATGAGAGCCTCATTCACAAATGTAAAGTTGCCTGCAAGGTCATGTTCAAACACAAAATCCTGAATGGTTTCAACCAGCAGCCGGTATTTTTTTTCGCTTTTTTCGATTTCCTCTTTCATGCGTTTGCGATCTGAAACGTCAAAGGCCTGAACGATTGTCCTGACTTGCTGATCAAGTGTTTTTATCGCATCGACTTGAATTTCAGCCGTTCGTTGTTCGCCGTCTTTTCTAACAAATTCCGCTTCATATCTTTTAGGCAGCGCTTCACCTTTTTGCCTCCGGACATACAAATCACTTATAATATCTTTGCTTTCTTCTGGGAGATAAATCCTGAAATCACTCCCCAGAAGTTCATTAATAGTGCAGCCCAGAGTATTTGCCATTTCATTATTTGCATATACACATTCAAAAGAATCATTGATGATAAAAATGCCGACATGCGAGTTCGCTATGATAAGATTGGAAAGTGCGGCGGGTTGTGTCTGTTCATTGACTGAATTTTGAACGGATGTCCCAGTCTTATTGAGTAAATTGATATAATCCACAGATTCTTTGTCTGTTGATTTTCTATCCATTTAACACTCCTGTTTATTGAGTTAAAACCATAAAAAAAGCTTTATTACTGTATATATGGTACGGGTTTTGAAGATCAAAAATGAAGCTTTTATTTAAAACCATTTGTTCTGATGTTTTTCCCAAACAAACTGATAAATAAGAATTTTTTACAGTTTAATAAACCTTTTGCCTAAATACAACCCGTATTTATTTCGATCAAAATACTGATATTCCTGTCGGTATTTTAAAAATGTTGGGCCAATTGAATTCACGAATATTTTCAAAAAACATAATCCAAGTAGCATCTCCATCACGGCACAAGTAGTGCCATATTGGCAATATATGTAACTTATTAATTTTTAATGCATAAACTATAAATTTGTCTAAAAAATGCCAAATTGACACCTATAAAATCTTCCGCGTACCCCCCGCCCACCCTCGCAAAACAACTACATATCCAATAATAACAAAATGATACAAGAAAGATATATCTTATGGCACGACTTGTGCAATATAATATGTAAACAGCGTTCAGAAAAATTGACCGGGTTTATAAAAGTTCTTGACGCTGACGAAAAAGCAGTTTAATAATGATTTATTAAGTCGACGGTCGACCGTCGACTTAATAAGAAGTGTTAGCGATTCATGCATTGTTTAATTTTCTCTCCGCTTCCTGAGATAACCGGCTATAAAACTGGTGTCACTTTTCCGACATTTCCATCGGTATTTATATAATGATAAAAACGATTCCATCGTTAATAAAAAATTTCATGCCAGTGAAAATTGGTACACCCGATGAAGTAATTAAAGGAGGGCAGTTTTATGAAAGAACAGAAAACAGACTTTGATGCCATTGTGGTGGGCAGCGGCCCCGGCGGTGCAACGGTCGCAAAGGACCTGACTTTGCGGGGACAAAAAGTGCTTATCCTGGAATGGGGAGATAACGATCCCCAAAAAGGGACTTTTTTTTCGACCCTGCCCCGGGCATTTGTTCCCGGCAAAAGCGTCGTTATGACAAATCAGGCCGTACCCATTGTCCGGGCAATTACTGCCGGCGGCAGTTCGATGATTTTTTGCGGCACTGCGTTTGATCCCCCGGTGGATATGTTCAAACGCTACGGCGTGGATATATCCGCGGAAGTGGAAGAGATGAAGGCTGACGCCCCCATGGCGCCGTTGCCGGATGAACTCATGGGGGCAGGCCCGAATGCCTTTCTGGAAAGCGCCCTTGATCTTGGATATGACGCCCATAAGCTGAATAAATTCATCTATCCGTCAAAGTGCAAGTTAAACTGCCAGCGCTGCATGTATGGTTGCCCATACGGTGCGAAATGGGATGCCCGGCACTTTGTGGATCAGGCACTTGAAAAAGGCGCAAAGCTGATCACCCGGGCAAAGGTCCAAAAAGTCATTATCGAAAATAAAAAGGCTGTGGGCGTTGAGTACAAACTCAATAAGGAAACCTACCGGGCATACGCC
>JAHECJ010000513.1 GCA_024641805.1 Desulfococcus sp. | reverse complement strand
AGAAAAAGGCGTCATCGAAAAATGCTGAAAAATACATTCTGCCACTTGAAAAACATTGGGTCCAAAAAAGAAAATATGTTCTGGCACCAAAATATTTTTTCATGGGATGATCTTTTAAAAAGGGTCGACCCTGATTTTAACCACTCCCATAGGCTGCCGTCAAATTTAAAAAATGAACTGGAAAATTCAATTCAGGAGTATGCGAACGGCAATGCAAAGTATTTCGCAAGCCGGCTGAGTCCTGGAGAAATATGGCGTCTGTTCACCGATTTCCGTTACAACACTGCATATGTGGATATTGAAACCACTGGATTATACGCCCCGGAGATCACCACCATTGCAATTTATGACGGCCGCAATATTAAATATTATGTCAACGGTAAAAACCTGGACCAGTTCCCGGAAGACATTCTTCACTATGACCTTCTGGTCACCTACAACGGTAAAACCTTTGATATTCCCATCATCGAAACCTTTTTTAGAATGAAACTGGACCGGGCGCATATTGATTTAAGATATGTGCTAAAGAGCCTGGGATATTCCGGCGGTCTCAAAAGCTGTGAAAAGCAGCTGGGAATATCTCGCGGAGATCTGGACGGAGTTGACGGCTATTTTGCCGTTCTGCTATGGGATGACTATTGTAAAAACAAAAACATCAAAGCATTGGAAACCCTTTTATCATATAATATTGAAGATGTGGTGAACCTGGAAAAACTGATGGTGATGGCATTTAATAAAAAAGTCAGACAGCTTGCCCACATTCGCATTGATGCCCTGCCGGACCCGGATGAGCCGGAAATCCCTTTTTCCCCGGATATGGCCACCATCGATCATATCCGGTATTCAGCAACCCCAGCCGGTTTTTATTAAACAAATTATCCCATGATCGCCTCTAATCCTCAGATGGTATTTATTCGACTTTTTATCTGCCTGATGATTTCTTTTGCTGCTTTTCCGGCGTTTGCCGCGGCGGATTCAGAATCCTTGCGTTTTGCCTTAGGTTACAGTTTTTTAAGCAATGTGGACGAACTGAAAGATTCCTACAAAGATCGGTCAAAATACGCCGGATACGGCAATGACATCTATAACACGTCCATCAATTTAAGCTTTCAGCCGTATTATCAGTTTGAAAATAATTTGCGGGCCGGCGCAGGTGTCGGACCACTGATCCTGCTGCTGGGAGATGCGCATCACATTGAGGTTCCCTTAAACCTGACCTTGGGTTATACATTTCTTCCAGATTCCAGATATTGTCCGTATTTTAGGACAGGTATCTCCTGCCATTTGGCATCAGGTGACTTTTACTCAGATTCCAGCCCCGGATTTTTCGGCGGTATCGGGCTGGGAATGTTTAACTCACGATCGGTTCACTTAGGATTTGAAGTCGCCTATGATGCAGCGGAATTATCCCTGAAACGATCACCTGCAAAACCGGAACATGAAAAAATAAAGACCGGAGAGTGGACATTTTATCTTTATGCGGATTTTTAACCGGATGTTGAAAAATAATTGCATCTTATCGGCGCTACCGTATAATAAATAATTGCCATAATAAAAGTTGGAATCCTATTATGGGATCAAAAGAGTCAACTTATTTTCGCACTTCAAGAAAAAGTTTACGATCTTAAACTGGGACATTCGAAAAAATATGACGACGAAAAAGGGAAAAGATAATTTTTTTTGTTCTTTCTGCGGGAAAAAACAGACGGAAGTGGAAAAACTCATTGCCGGTCCGGAGGTTTATATCTGTAACCACTGCGTTTTGCTATGCCGGACACTGATGAATGATGCAGATCGTCAGGACCAGAAGCCGCCAGCCGGTATCGCTTTACCATCAGAAACCAAAAACAAGCTTGATGAATATGTCGTCGAACAGGAAATTGCTAAAAAAGTAATCTCAGTCGCACTTTATAATCATTGCAAGCGGAATCAATTCAGAAAATTCGGCAATGATGTCGAAATTATGAAAAGCAATATTCTTCTCATCGGGCCCACCGGTACCGGTAAAACACTGTTAGCCCAGGCGCTTGCAAAATTACTGGACGTTCCGTTTGCGATGGCGGATGCCACTACGCTGACCGAAGCCGGATATGTTGGTGAGGATGTGGAAAACATAATACTCTATCTTTTACAGAATGCCGAGTATGATCTTGAACGGGCTCAAAGAGGGATTGTCTACATCGATGAAATTGACAAAATTGCCAGAAGATTTGAAAATTCTTCTGTGAGAGATGTTTCTGGAGAAGGGGTTCAACAAGCGTTACTGAAGATCATGGAAGGAACCATCGCAAGTGTTCCCCCCAAAGGGGGACGGAAACATCCCCAGCAGGATTTTTTAAAGGTTGATACATCCGAAATTCTCTTTATCTGCGGAGGTGCATTTGTCGGCCTTGAAAAAATTATTCAAAAACGTCTGGGGAAACGAAAAATCGGATTCGCTGAAAATATGATTCCGGAGAAAAATAAAGAATCCGGCAATATTTTAGACAATGTTGAGGCAGAGGATTTAATCAAATATGGTTTTATCCCTGAATTTATCGGAAGACTGCCGGTTATTGCGACACTTCATGATCTGTCCGAGAATGCGCTTCTCAAAATACTACACGAGCCCAAAAATGCTTTAATTAAGCAGTACAAGAAGCTTTTTGAAATGGAAAATGTCAAACTGAATTTTACTGAAAACGCCCTTAACGCAATTGTGCGGGAAGCCGTTAAACGTAAGGCCGGCGCCCGGGGTCTTCGATCAATCATGGAATCATGCATGCTGGATATCATGTTTGAAATTCCGTCCCATAAAAATGTGACGTCCTGTATGGTCACCGAAGAAGTCGTTTTAAACCATGCCCGGCCGATTCTGGATTACCGCCCGGTTAAAAAACATGCATAGCCGGTGGATTCGGATGGATTTAAAACCAGCGAGCTGAAAAGAATGATATGAACTCATTGAAATCATTAAAA
>JAHECJ010000512.1 GCA_024641805.1 Desulfococcus sp. | reverse complement strand
ATAAAGATTTTTGAGAAGTGGATTATGCGAGGTATTTCAGGTTCGTAGCGGTTTTTTTTAAAGAAGGATGGTGTGTTATCTGCCGGATTCTTTTACAACGTGTAAAAAACAATTTGGAATAGAAATCGTTTTGAATAGAAAAAGATGCGGCAAGGATTTTGTTTGAGAATGGAGAATTATAGAAGATACAATTTAACCCCTTTTTGATTTGGAGGTCTTGCTCTTTCTCAAGATCCGAACGCGGCGCTCACAATCGCCCTGGCTTCTTTCTGAATCCGCTGCAAATGATTTTCATCGATAAAGCTTTCCGCGTAAATCTTATAGATGTCCTCGGTGCCGGAGGGTCTGGCCGCAAACCAGCCGTTAGCGGTGACGACCTTCAGCCCCCCGATGGAAGCGCGATTTCCCGGGGCATGGGTCAGGATGGCCGTGATGGTTTCCCCGGCAAGGGTTTTTGCCGGAACCTGGTCCTTTGACAGGTTTTTGAGCGCTTCTTTTTGTGCGAAGGTGGCGGTCGCATCCATGCGATCATAAAAGCAGTGCCCGAAACGGTTTTCCAGATCCGAGTAAATTTCACCGGGATCCTTTCCGGTTTTGGCCAGCATTTCGGCGGCGAGCAGATCCATGATAATCCCGTCCTTGTCTGTGGCCCAGGCTGTGCCGTCAGTCCGCAAAAACGATGCCCCGGCGCTTTCCTCGCCGCCGAATCCACAAGCCCCGGTAAGCAGATCATCCACGAACCATTTGAATCCCACCGGCACTTCTGAGACGGTTTTCCCCAGAAAACCGGCAACCCGATCGATCATTGCGGTGGAAACCAGGGTTTTGCCGACGGTCGCATCCATCCGCCAGCCGGGCCGGTGTTGAAACAGGTACCAGATGGCAACCGACAGATAATGGTTGGGGTTCAGAAGTCCGGCACCTTTTGTCACAATGCCGTGGCGGTCCACGTCCGTGTCGTTGCCGAATGCGATGTCATATTTGTCCTTCAGCCCGATCAGGCTTTGCATGGCGTACGGAGATGAGCAGTCCATGCGGATTTTGCCGTCCTTGTCCAGGGTCATGAAGGCGAAGGTCGGATCAATATTCGGGTTGACCACGTCAATGGAAATGCCGTAGCGCTCAGCAATGGGCTGCCAGTAGGCAACCGCGGCCCCGCCCAAAGGGTCCACCCCGAGTTTGAGCCCGGCGTCTGCAATGGCCTGCATGTCCACCACGTTTTTCAGATCCCCGACATAGGGTGTGATGTAATCCCATGACTTTGTCGTGGGAGCTTTGAGTGCCTGTTCAAATCCCATCCGTTTGATACGGTCGCAGCCCTGGCGCATGAGTTCGTTGGCGCGGGCGGCAATGGCATTTGTAGCTCCGGTGTCCGCCGGGCCGCCATTAGGTGGATTGTATTTGAATCCGCCGTCTTCCGGAGGATTATGAGAAGGGGTGATGACCACGCCGTCGGCCAGGCCGGCGGTTTTTCCCCTGTTATACGTCAGGATGGCATGGGAAATAACAGGAGTGGGAGTGTATCCGCGTTTGTCCTGAATCATGACTGTAATGCCCGCTGCGGCAAATACCTCCAGGGCCGAGGCAAGGGCCGGTTTGGACAAGGCGTGCGTGTCCATACCCATGAACAAAGGACCGGTGATGTTCTGTCCGGCCCGGTATTCACATATGGCCTGACTGATGGATAGAATGTGGTTTTCGTTAAAGCTGTTTTTCAGCGATGACCCGCGATGCCCTGATGTTCCGAACGCCACCCGCTGGGCAGGATCATCTACATCCGGTTTTTGGATATAATAGGCTGACACCAGTCGGGGGATATTGGCAAGCACGTTGGCCGGGGCTTTTTGTCCGGCCAGTGGGTGAATAGTCATGGTGATTCCTTTCCTGCAAGTGACAGAGCATATTGTAATCGAATTTTTGTCGGATATTAACATATCCATCTATGTGAAGTAAAGGCCGATCCCCTTTCTTCCGGTATGCCGGATTTTTTTACAACGTGTAAAAAACATATAATCGTTTCCGTCAAATACCATTGCCAGTGTTTCAATGACGGTTACTAATTTAGACGGAAAATAAAAAAAATATTTTTGCTAAACAAGAACATTAAATAAAATTTATAAACTATTAAAAATACAATTATTTTATGTCGAATTTCTAAGGAGAAAAAGGTCCTTCTTTTTCAGTTATCAATGATCTTTAATTTGCTTGTTTTCATTTAATTCGACCCCCCATTCAGGATGTTTGGCATAAATCCTGAATTGTGTATTTGTGCCATCAGAAGATGCGCCTTAGCCGGAACTGAAGTTTTGTTAAAAACCGATTGGAAATTGGTGCACTAAAATGACAAAGGAAAAGCATAAAAAATATTACCAGTCGCTGACCCGGAACATGATACTGACCGTTATAACTGTCTCCTTTACGCCCATGCTGCTGGTGATTTTTCTTCTCCTGCATGAATTCAGTGTGTCATATCATGAAAAAACCTATGCTCATTTGAGCGAACTGGTGGAAAAACACAGGCAGAATATCGACACCTTTCTAAGTGAAAAGCTGGCCAATATCCGCTTTCTGGCAATTACCAAAACTTTTGAAACCCTCAATGATGATGAGTTTCTCCAGAAAAAACTGCTTTATCTTCGCAATGACTACGGCAATGTATTTGTGGATCTGGGCGTTGTTGATGAAAAAGGGGTACAGGTGGCTTATGCCGGGCCTCTCGGATTGAAAAATGCGAATTACGCTGATGCAGACTGGTTCAAAAGGGCCTGGCAAAGTGATTCATTTATCAGTGACGTGTTTTTAGGGCTTCGGGGAACGCCGCATTTTATCGTCGCAGTCAAACAGAATGAAGGGGACCGCTGGTTTATTGTCCGGGCCACCATTGATTTTATGGCGTTTAACTCCCTGGTAGAGAATCTGCGGCTCGGCAAAACCGGGTATGCATTTATCATCAACCGTGAA
>JAHECJ010000511.1:2449-2972 GCA_024641805.1 Desulfococcus sp. | reverse complement strand
TGAAAGGCGTCGATTGCTTTCGCATAATCTTCTTTTTTATAAAGCGCTGTGCCTTTATTAAAATAAATTACCGGGGATTCCGGATCATCCACTGCCGCTTCGTCATAATCACGGATCGCTTCGTCATATTTGCCTGAGGAAAAAAAAGCATTTCCGGATTTTACCAGTTGCTCTTTGGATGCTGCGTGGGCAGTACTCATAAGACTGATGAAGGCGGCGATCATTAATAAACCAATGATGAGTTTAAATTGTTTGTCCATTATTTTTTAATACTTTTTTACGTTCGTTGACGATCAATTCAATGCATAGAATGATAAACGCCGCAGCCAGAAATATCTGGAATTTTTCTTCGTACCGTTTAATCGTATCGGATTCAAGCTGCTTTTTGTCTGCCGTGGCGATCAGTCGTGAATAGACATTTCCAAGATCGATGGTACCGGTGGCAACATTTAAATATTTCCCGCCGGGCGTGGCATTGACCATTTTTCGCAAAGTATCCGCATCCAGCCGCGACCAGACTTCC
>JAHECJ010000511.1:0-2439 GCA_024641805.1 Desulfococcus sp. | reverse complement strand
TTTATATTTGAGGAATGTTTTCACACCGTCCGCGTTAGTGACGGGAATCCGTTTCCCCTCATTTTCATCGCCCAGACCGATGGCGATCAGACGTACGCCTTTCTCCCCAAGGTCTTTTGCCGCATCCACCGGAAAACTGTCGTGGTCTTCTCCATCCGTTATTAAAATGATATCTTTATATTCTTTGACCTGATCATCAAATACATCTGTCATGACTTTTCTCAATGCATCTCCGATGAGCGTACCGCCGCGGGCGATACTGTCCGTGGAAATATCATTTAACATCATCCGGAAAAATCCATAATCAAGGGTCAGGGGACATTTAACCGCGGCAGTCCCGGCAAATGCCACAAGGCCGATCCGGTCTCCCTGAAGGCTTTCAAGACAGTCTAAAATAGCCAGCTTGGCCCGTTCCAGTCGGTTCGGGGCAAGGTCTTCGGCCAGCATGCTTTTGGACACGTCAAGCAGAAATACCACATCCCGTCCTTTACGTTCAATGGTTTCCGGTTTCGGATTCCAGGCAGGCCTTGCCATAGCTATGATAATAAACCCCAAAGCCAGCAGAACCGCAGCGGATTTCCAAAAACGCTTGACATGGCTGAGCGATATGGGAATTCTATCGAGGAGTCCAGCATCAATAAACAGTCGCAGTGCGGACTTCCTTTTTTGCCAGGCATACACCATAACAGACGCCATTACCGGTATCAGCCATAAAAAATATAACATATTGACATTTTGAAGTATCATATCGTTATGGTATCTTTCTGAAAATAGTATTCGATAATATTATTTCAAGTCCGAGCAGCAGGAGTCCTATCATCGCAAAGGGTAAAAATGATTCTTTATAATCGACAAATTTAACGGATTCGATCTCACTCTTTTCCATCTGATCGATCTCTTTGTAAATAGCCGACAGTGACTCCGCATCCGTGGCTTCACGAAAAAAACCGCCGGTTTTTTGGGCAATCTGTTTTAAGGCAGAGGTGTCGACCGGCTGATTCATGGGAACTTTAAACACCCCGAAAGGCGTCTGTATGGATTGCACCGATTCTCCGCCGCCCACGGCAATGGCATATACCTTGATGCCCCATTTCGCCGCCAGCTCCGCGGCCTGCAGTGGGTCTCGTTTGCCGGCATTGTTTTCGCCGTCGGACAGCAAGATAATAATTTTGCTTTTAATATCATAGGACTTCCTTTTCCCGGTTCTTTGTCGGGCCAGCGCTTCGTCGGCTTTTTCAAGGTGAGCGGCTGCCAGCGCCAATGCATCGCCTATTGCAGTCCCATCCTCTGATCGAACCTTGACCAGCTTAATGGTGTCCAGGAAAGGAGACAATGCACCGTGGGCCAGGGTCAAAGGACAAATGGTGTCCGGGTATCTTGCAAAGGCAATCATACCGATCAAATCATCGGGCCTGCCAGGCAGGTCTTTGCCGTCGCCCAAAGCAAAATTTTTAAATACATTTTTAACCGTATCCAGCCGGGTCATTTGACGGCCGTTATATTCCATTTCAGCCCCCATACTGCCCGATCGGTCAATGACCATCTCAATGGCGATGCCCTTGCTGGTATCAACGATTTTTTCCTTGCCAGTCTGTGGGCGGGCAAGGGCAATCACCAGAAACACCAGTGCGGTCATCCGGATAACGGTGGGCAACTGGTAGAGCTTTCGGCGCAAAGACCGTCCGGATCGTGCCGCATTGCCGGTTGATGAAAACCTGATGGCGCCCCGCTTTAAAGTGAAGCGTTTGATCAGCGGCAGTGCCGGTATGAGTATTAGCAGCAAAAATGCCCATGGAGATTCAAAATGCATGAGAAAAACGGCTACTCCTTTTCCTGTGTTCCGACAATAAATTCCTTACAGCTGTCAAACGTTTTTTGGATATCCTCTGTTTGCGGCTCATGCCTTGCAAATTTTACCAGGTCACAGTGCGTCAGAAAATTTTTTAAAAGTATTTTATGAGCCTGGTCAAAATCTTTCAGGGCCTGGATACCTGAAAGAAATTCTTCGGTTGTTAATTCCGGCGCCTTGATCTGAAAACGATTTTCAATATACCGCCGCAGGATATCGGAGATTTTATGATAAAATTCTTTAATTTTCCCTTTTTCCACCAGATTTTCAGATATCAGGGCATTTATTTCTTCAAATGCCTGCTGGTGGGCCGGTATTTTGATGATCAAACGACTGTTCCTGTTTTGTTTTCTTCTTCGGTAAATAAGAAAAACAACGGCTCCTGAAATTAATAGAAAAATTGCGATGCCTCCGGTCACTATCCATAAACCATAAGCTTGCGGCAGGTTTTCCGGCGGCTTGATATCATGAATGGTCATTTTCTCAATATTTTCCGGAAGAAGAGAAGTGACATGCACCATAATTTCGTCGGTTTCTATCTCATGCCAGGCGTCGTCTTTATCTGCTTTTTTCTTAAATCGAACCTTCAT
>JAHECJ010000510.1 GCA_024641805.1 Desulfococcus sp. | reverse complement strand
CGTCCGCCGGGGCGGGTTTGACATCATAGGACTGGTGAATGTAGGCGTACTGGAAGCGGTCAATGGCGGCAGGAAAATCTTTTTGGGATGCCGCCGCAAACCGCCAGGACCCGATGGATGCGCCCACCAGAAACAGCGGGGTTCTGCGACCCGCAAACCATCCGCCAAACAATGCGCGGTCAAGGTTGGCGAGTATCAGCCACTTGGGGCCGCCGGCCGCCCCGGCCACGACCTTGACATCATCAGGCTTCAGGCCGGCGTCCCTGATTTTCGCAAACGCGTTTTTACCCGCCCACAAGTTCACACTCTGTAACATATTTGATCCTTTTGATGGCTTCAGGAAAATATAGGCCATTATGCGGCGATCCACCATCAAAAAAAATAAATTTGCCGCGGTGGGCCGGATTTCTTACCCGGCGCAATACAAACCTTCATGTCGGGAAAGAATCCCGACCTACAAGTTATGTGCCCATATCTTGAATCATTTTAAATTTGTCTTCGGTTTCCGGCCGCGGAAATACTGATCACTTATCACTGACAACTGACATCTGCCCACTTTTCCCTGACCACTGATACCTGCTCACTTCGTTTAAAACTACCATGTATCAATATTGGGCCTCTTCTTCCCGGTCCGGGGAGCTGCCGGCGGCAATGATCGCCTGCCGCGCATGATCCAGCGCCGGGTGTCCTTCGGATCGATCACATCGTCAATTTCGAGGAACGACGCCATGTTGATGGCTTTGCCATGATCATAGGCCATGCTCACCAGAGAATCAAACAGGGCTTTTTGCTCTTTGGGGGTTTTTGCCGCATCCAGTTCCTTTTTAAACCCCAGCCGGACCGCGCCTTCGAGCCCCATGCCGCCGAACTCGCCGGTGGGCCAGGACACATTAAAGACCGGGCGGTGATACCCGCCGCCGACCATGGCCATGGCGCCCAGCCCGTATCCCTTTCGCAGGATAACTGAAAATACCGGAATGGTGGCACCGGCGGCCGTCACGAACATCCGGGCAAAATGACGGACCTGCGCGCTCTTTTCCGCTTCGGGCCCGACCATAAACCCAGGCGTGTCGGATAGGGTGATCAGTGGAATGTCAAACGCGTCGCAGAGCTGGATAAACCGGGACGCCTTGTCCGCGGCGTCCGCGTCAATGGCACCCCCCAGATGCATTGTATTGTTGGCCATCACGCCAAAAGCCGTACCCTCGATCCGGATAAATGCGGTAATGATCCCGACGCCGAATGATGCGCGCAGTTCCAGAACAGAATCCGTATCCGCCATTGTCATGATGACCTTTTGGATATCATACGCCAGCAGCCGGTTTTCCGGAATGCAGTGGCGCAGAAGTCGTTGGTCCGCGCATTCCCATGCGGATATCGGCCCCTGGAAGTAGGATAAATATTTTTTGGCAACGCTAACCGCTTCCGCCTCGTCTTTTACCGCGATATCCACCACGCCATTTCCCGCCTGAATATCAACGGGACCGATCTCTTCGGGCCGGCATTTTCCCAGCCCCCCGCCTTCGATCATGGCCGGCCCGCCCATGCCGATATTCGCGTTTTCTGTGGCAATGATCACGTCGCTGCATCCGAGCAACGTGGCGTTTCCGGCAAAGCACCGGCCGGATGCAATGCCCACAAGGGGGACGAGGCCGCTGAGCCGGGCATAGCGCGTGAACGTATCCAGGTCAAGTCCGGCCACTTTCAGCAGCATGACATCCACATCCCCTGGACGCCCGCCTCCGCCTTCGGCAAACAATACCAGGGGGAGCCGCCATTCTTCGGCAAGACCTAATGCCCGGTCTGTTTTCATATGATTGAATGCCCCCTGGGTGCCGGCCATAACCGTGTAATCATAGGATATCACCATGCAGCGGGACTGCTGCGCGTCAAACAGGTCGCCATTCACGCTGCCGATGCCGGTGATCAGGCCGTCGGCCGGGCTGTTTTTGATCAGGTCATCGAGCGATTTCCGGCTTCTCTGGGCAGCCACTGCGAGGGCGCCGTACTCGATAAAACTGTCCGGATCCACCAGGTCGGCAATATTTTCCCGGGCGGTCCGCTGCCCGGTTTTCCGGCGTTTTTCCACTGCCTCGGGCCGGGCCTCGTCCAGCCCGATCCGGTGGCGGGAGATCACGTCCGCCAGGTCCGGACGGACATGATCCGGGGTTTTGGTTTTTTCAGCTGCTGCGGTTGAATCCGCCACTTCCATGGGTTCAACAAAAAGGATGCTCTGTCCCCTGAGAAGCGTGTCGCCTTCATCCGCGCATATCATCCGGACTATGCCGCTGATATGCGCTTCAACCATGTGATGCATTTTCATGGCTTCCATAATCGCAATGGACTGGCCCTGGTATACCAGATCGCCAATGCCCGCCGAAACAGTGACAACGGTTCCCAGCATAGGGGCAGGCACTGCTTTCGTGTTTTCTGGCCCTTGAATGTCGCGGCCGGATGTCTCCGGAGTGCATGATTGTCGGGAATCAAAAACTAAAGCGGCGTGGCAGTTATTTTTTGGGTCGGCCAGATCATGGATATGATCTTCCACAAACCGGGTGGTCACGTTGTTTTTTTTGACATCCGGATGAATGAGCAGATTCCTCAGCATCGGGATATTGGTTGTAACATCCTCAATTTGAAACTCGCGCAGGGCGCGGGATGCTTTTGCCAGAATATCTGCATAATCGGATGATCGTGACCGGCAGATCAGCTTGGCCAGCAAGGAATCAAAGGCCGGATTGGTCGCATACCCCGGATAACCGAAAGTGTCCAAGCGAATTCCGGGACCCAGCGGCGGACTGAATGCGGAGAGCGTTCCGCCGGAGGGCCGAATATCGCCATTTTTATCCATTTCTTCCATGTTGATCCGGAGCTGAACGGCATACCCAACCGGGAGCGCGATTTGATTCTGCTCTAATCCAAGCTCCGCCAGGGTTTTTCCGAAAGCAATTTGAATCTGGGCCTTCACCAGGTCAATGCC
>JAHECJ010000026.1:4490-11138 GCA_024641805.1 Desulfococcus sp. | reverse complement strand
TGTTGACAATAAGTTCATAAAAGGCGGGATGGAATTCTTGTCAAAGTAACCGGCAAACTCTTTTAATACTGCCGGATCCATTTTTTCCCCGTGGTCTAAGTATTCCCCGAGGAGATAAGTGATGTGGTCACTGCCTGTGAAATTAATAATTTTTTTAATATTAATTTTTACAACATCTGTGACCTTTTCACTGGTTGAAATTTTTTTAAGCCGTGTCAGAACCCGGTTGACAGAATTGATATTTCCATCTTTGACAGCATATTCGATCGCTTTCTTGAAAAAATCCGCAATTTCTGAGAATTCATCCTCGGATTTTGCCTTGTAAAACATCTCGAATATAATATTCATGAACTTGTCGACTTTGTCCCTGGCATCTTCCTCAAGTTCCTGAGACAGCACTTTCAGGTCATCATCCTCAATTGTCACGATATCGACTTTGTGGTCTATCTCTGAAATTGTCACCGAATCATTGTGAATGGCCTTAAATTTCCCTGGATCATTTTTTTGCTGCTGTGCCGCAGAAACCGCCTGTGACTCATAATCCACATCCGTAATAAACTCGTCTTCCACGACATAACGAATATACTGAAAATCTTTTTCCCAAAACAGCGTTACCGTATCATCATCTAAAACCTCGTTCTCAAAATCCTGGGAAATTACTTTTAAAAACGCTTCCATTTCTTCAAAGGGCATTTTTTTCTGAAATGTCAGCTCCCGCAGCCCGTCTTTAAAGAAAAAAAACGATAAGTTGTCGTCTTTTTGTTTGTCGTTATGGTAAATTAATTCGTCACTATAATAGATATCATACAACCGGATACTGAAAATCAGCCGGTCTTTAAATTGAAAAAAAGATTGAAACTTCTCAAATGTCTCTTCAAATGTATTCCGATAAACCGGATTATTGGGAGGATACATCCTCAGGTTTTTTCTAGCTTTCAGAAACATTTGAATGACAGTTTTAGCCGCTTTTACATCTTCATCATGTTCCATTAAATTTTACCTTTGATTCGTCATGTTTTCTTAATAGGCAGTCATCAAGCCGAATATTCAATAGGTTTTTATCAACATCAACAGAATTTAATTAAACTTGTGCACATTAACATATTTTCAGGACCTTGTACAAAATTTCCTGATCATGGGGACTTGCGCTTATGACCGAAACCGACTTCGTGAGATTTTTCAAATTTTAATCTATGAAAGATTCATCTGGCAAACGCGTTAAAAAAACGACCATCTTTACTCGCATCCTTTGCACTGTGCTCAAACATACTATAAATCATTGTTATTTTATAGCATATTTTTTAAATAACCTTGAAATGTTTTCCGAAAAATTTGCACTTGATTTTGAAAATCGTTTTGGTATGATTAGAAGAGCCTTTACACCCGCTGGTTACAGATTATAATTGCTCCCCCCATCTTCTTTTGACACACTCCCTGGCATCAATAAAGGTCAATCCGGAATTATTGTTTTTATCGAAAACCCGTATTGAACTATAATTAACTGACTCACTCCCGAAAGTACCCGAGAATCACTAAACTGCCCCGGAATTCAAATTCATCCGCCAGTTCAAAATTTCCGTGGAGAAATGAAAAATTCTTCAACCAGGGATAACAGATAAACTATATTGAATCAGAAAGAATGATTATAAAGGAGAATGCCTTATGAAACAAAAAGAACGCCGCGCAGGCAACGATAGACGGGTTGTTATCGAAAGAAGGCTGGTAAATGACCCGACCCATCAAGGGCCTCGCCAAAGAAAAATTTTAGACAGGCGATGCGGAATCGATCGAAGACAGATATTTTAATCCCTCTGAACTCCGCAAAGATTTTTGGTATCATATTATTTTTCTATCATGTTCCCCTGACGAGAAATCATGATTCATTGAGCCTTGGGCGATCCGGCACTATGAATGAGTTCGGTCAGGTATCCGAGACGGCAGCTGTTCCCAAAGTCAGATTTCCAATCTGCTGAAGAAAGCGAATGCGATTTTCAGTCGATATTTCAGGGTTGTCTCTCAGGTATTTCCCAGGCAAACGGGAACGGCTGATTTGTTTTCCAATGAGATGGTAATATATTGCTTATCTTTTATTTCCCTTTAAATACCGGTTCCCTTTTTTCAAAAAAAGCCGTAAAGCCTTCAATGGCATCTTCCGATCCTGCAACTGTTTTGCTGCCTTCCGACTCCATTGCAAGACCATTATCCAGACTTTCGTAAATACCTGTTGAAATAGCTTTTAGCACACATCGGACCGCTATGGGAGGACGTTTTGAAAGCTGTTCGGCAAATTTAAGTGCGTCTTGCATGAGTGTTTCCGAAGCGGAAACCTGATTGACCAGCCCGATTGCAAGGGCTTCCCCGGCATCAAGACGCTTACTGAAAAGTATCATATCCAGTGCTTTGGCTTTCCCGACAATTCGATGGAGACGCTGGGTACCGCCCCAGCCGGGAATAATTCCGAGGTTGAGTTCAGTGAGTCCTATTTTGGCCTTTGGTGAATCCGTCATGATCCTGAAATGGCAGGCCAAGGCCAGTTCAAGGCCACCGCCCAGGGCATGTCCGTTGATAACCGAGATGGTCGGCTTTTCAAAACGATCCACCCGCCGCCACAATTCCCTACCTTTGTTTCCAAGTCCCGGATTTTTTGTGGCATCGGCAACATCCATACCGGCGGAAAAACATTTTTCTCCGGTACCGGTAATTATTACCACACGGATGTCCGGATCATTTTCCATTTCATCTATTATTTTTTCAAAATCTTCCATGGCCGCCAGACTCCAGCTGTTTGCCGGAGGACGATTGATAGTGACCAACCCGATGCCATCTCTTTTTTCATAAATTAAATTTTCATATGCCATGATCATCATCCAAAATTAAATTCGAGGCCCCTGAATTTGATTTCAGGGGCTTAAGTTAAACAAAGAACCTCTGATATTTTGAAATTCCGCTTAATTTATCCGACAGCGTCCCTATAATCCGCCAAATGCCGCATCATCGATTTCAATGGCGGCAGCACTGAACCCTTTGATGGCATCGAGTTTTCCCATCGTCACAGGAATAAGGGTATTGATAAAAAAGTCAGCGGTCTTGACCTGGCCCTGGTAAAAAACAACATCTTTCTTTTTGGCACCGTTTGATAGCTGCTGAGATGCGGTTGATGCCCGCCATAAGAGCATCCAGCCCATGATTACGTCTCCCACGGTTTCCAGAAACGGCAGTGAATGGGCAAACGCGGTTTTAAACTGGAGCGACATGGCGTTTTTCCCTAGATGCATGGCAATTTCTCCCAGCCGATTGACCGCTGTTTCAAATTTTTCAGCCATTTCTTTCAGGCCGTCATTTTTTTTTGCAGCCGCTATTGTTTTATGTATTTCCGTTAAAAAATTGATAAATACCTGGCCTTTTTTCATACCCAGTTTCCGCCCTAAAAGATCCATAGCCTGAACACCGCTGGTGCCTTCGAAAATGGATGTTATTTTACAATCCCTGGCATATTGCTCAACCGGATAATCTTTGCAATAACCGGCACCACCGTAGACCTGAATCGCCTGTATACAGACTTCATGTCCGTGTACGGACAAATAATCCTTAATTAGCGGTGTCAGCAGTTCAAACATGTCATCGAACTTTTCCCGGTCTTCACTGCTTTCGGCGAGCAACGCTTTTGTCCGGCAGGATGCCATATAATAGAAAAAGCTTCTCATGCCGTCTACATAGGATTTCATCCACAGTAGGTTTCGCCGAACATCCGGGTGATGGATAATGGTCACCGAGGGGGCATCCGGGTTTGCGAAATCCGCCAGAGCCCTGCTTTGAATTCTTTCCCGGGCATAATTGACCGCCAGCATGTATGCGGATGATGCATATGCCAACGCCTGGAGTCCGGTACCCATTCTGGCGCCATTCATCATATTAAACATGATTTTCATTCCCTTGCGTTCCTCTCCGAGCAGATACCCGATGCATTTGCCCTTGCTGCCAAGCGCCATGCTGCAGGTCGCACTGGCATGGATCCCCATCTTTTCCTCGATGCCGGTGCAGACAATGTCATTCCGTTCACCCAACGAACCGTCATCATTAACAAAGAATTTCGGTACAATGAAAATAGAAATCCCTTTGGTCCCGGCAGGATCCCCTTCGATGCGGGCAAGTACGGGATGAATAATATTGCCGCATAAATCATGTTCGCCATTGGTAATAAATATTTTGTTTCCGGTTAACGTATATGTGCCGTCTGCGTTTTTGACTGCTGATGTGGTCAGGGCCCCGACATCGGTTCCTGCATTTGCTTCGGTGAGCAGCATGGTGCCCCCCCATTCTCCGGAAACCAGGCGTTTGACATATTTTTCTTTCAAATCATCCGTACCGTATTTCTGAATCATGTCGGCCGTTCCATTTCCCATGGCAGCATAGGCGTAGAGCGGCCAGTTGGCCCCCATAAAATATTCGACGGCAGCCGAGGCAACCAGACCTGGAGTCCCCTGCCCTCCCATTTCAGCCGGCACTGAAAGGTTTCCCCATTCACCGTCCAGAAGCAGCTTATGGACCCGGTGCAGATTTTCCGGAACTTTCACATTTCCATTATCAAATGTAACGCCTATCTCATCGCTTTCCTGAAGCGTGGGCAATATTTCGTTAATTGCCAATTTTCGGGCTTCTGTAATAATCATGTCACAGGTTTTTTTATTAAAATCCCTGTATTGATCAAAATTTAGCAGTTCTTCACCTTTGAGCTGCTCCCATATTACAAAATCAATATCCCGTCTGTCTGCGATTGGCTGTGCCATGGATCTTTCTCCTCTTGAAAAAAATTTTATTTATAAATTTAACGGTAGGCTCCGTCTTTAATCATCTGAGTGGGTTTAAAAATTTCCTTGTTGAATTTTGCTGCGAGTTTTTCCAGCCGTTCACTGAGATCAGCCGGATTGATGCCTTTAATCAGAGCAATCAGGCCCATGGGATTTCCCGTGGCATTAATAATTGCTGTATCCACATCTTCAAATGAACAGACCCCCTGGGCAACAATCTTTGTTGCCTCATTGGCATTCACGGCCACCAGATCCATGGGATCAAATTTATCCGTGGCCCTGGAAAGGTCAATTTTGGGGCGGCCCTGTGACCAGTCAAACAGTCCCTTGCCGGTTTTTTTACCCAATTCATTAGCTTTATATTTTGCAGTCAGTGTTTTCCCCATTGCAAAATCAGGATGAATCGATTGGGCGTAATAAGTGCTCCCATGGTAACTGATATCAATTCCAGTAAAGTCAATTATCTCATAAGGACCCATGGGCATACCGATTTTACGCATCACGGCATCGACGGCTTCGGGATCGGCAATCTTTTCATCCAGGATACAGTTCAACAAAACACTGCTCGGAGCCTGAACACGGTTGACGATAAAACCAGGCAAATCTTTTTTGACCCGCACCGGAATTTTATTGTTCTTAATCACAAAATCATACCCGATCTGAAGGGTCTCATCTGATGTCTTATCAGCACGGATCACTTCCACCAGCCTCATTAAAATAGCCGGATTAAAATAATGGAGCCCCAAAACTTTTTCCGGGCGTGATGTGACGGAAGCGATTTCCGAGATTTTCATGGTGGAAGTGTTTGAAGCAAAAATCGTGTGAGGTGGTGCAGCGTTATCCATAATTTGAAAAGTTTCTTTTTTTAAATCCATAATTTCAGGAATCGCTTCGATGACTAAATCCGCTTCGAGAACCGCTTCTTCAAGATCAGTACATGGGACTAAAAGATCATGTTTGATTGTTTTAAATTGATCTTCAGACACTTTATTCTTGGTCACAAGTTTTTCCAGACTGGCAAAAATTCTTTCAGTTCCTTTATTAACAAACTGCTGATTGATATCTCGCAGGTAAACCCTGTATCCGGTTATTAAAGCGACTTCTGCAATTCCGTGGCCCATATCGCCGGCGCCGATCACCGCAATGGTTTTAATGTCATCAATATTCATAATTTCTCCTTTTATGTCGGAAGCAATCACTAATCTGGTGATTCAAATGATCACCCAATGACTAAATGTGGTCCTGAAAATAACCCGAATCTTTTCTTCTTTCAAAAAAGCCGTTTTCCCAAAAATAATCAAATAACCAAAAAGCGTTTATCCTGCAGAACGTAAAACGTATAGTGAATTACACGCTATATACTTATAGAGCTAATAATATGGTTGATATTTGTCAATAAAAATAATAATGAAAAACTATGTTGGGATAAACATTTTTAAATTATCTGAATCCAAATCGTTTCTTCAGGCACTGTGAATTTGATCAAAACGTATGCCGGAAGACAGATAAATCGCAAGGAGTCATATGAAAATCAGTGAACTGGTTAAAATCACGGGCGTTTCAAAAGAAACCATTCATTACTACATTCGCGAAAGTATTCTGCAAAAGCCCCGTAAAACCGGAAAAAACACGGCCGATTATAATGAAACTCATGTGGATCAGATTCGCACTATCAAAGCGCTGAGAAAAAATTATTTTCTGCCCATACCGGTAGTTAAGAAGCTGATCAAAAAGCACAAAAAACGCAACCGGTCCGAACGTTCCTCTTTTCAATTTTTAAGCGAATATTTCCGACCACTGGATCAGCTGCTGTCCATTGAAGTAAACGGGGTTGAGGCGT
>JAHECJ010000026.1:0-4480 GCA_024641805.1 Desulfococcus sp. | reverse complement strand
AATGGAATGTCATTACATCTGAAAAAAGAGACGGGGATTATTTTTTTTCCCAGGATGATGTCATCATCGGTAAATTGATTGCGGATATGGACCGCATCGGAATCGGTCCCCGGGACGGTTTTGATCCGGGCGAACTGAAGAATTTCACCGCGGTGCTCAGGACCTTTGTTGCGAAAAACCTGGAACGATACATGGAGGCCGGCTGGAATAAAATGTCTCCTGAAGAACTCCGGGAAAAAGGTAGCCAGTCAACGGAAGTCATCAGTCTTTTTTTCTATCACATATATCGCAAGCTGGTTCGGGAAGAATACAAGCGATATCTGGAAACCCATGGCGAATAAACCATTCTTAGCGAAGTGACTTACAAAATCATGACAACTTCAAAATCGCAGTATAAAAGAATACGAAGATACCTGTTTGACAGGAGTTTCCGGCTTTTTGCCCTCTCCAAATCTTTTTCCGCCTATCAGCGCAGCGCTGAAAGACGCTGTCACATTATCAGGAATGTTCCGTTCCTGCCAAATGGCGGCAAAGCGCATCAACTGGATATCTGCCGTCTTAAAGAAGGTAATTCATTCCGACCGGTTATCATGTATATTCATGGCGGCGGGTTCACCATGTGTTCAAAGGATACGCATCTTGGTATTGGGCTTGCCTATGCGAATAACGGGTATTTAGTGTTTAACGTCAATTACCGCCTGTCGCCGAAATATCGCTACCCGGCCGCACTTGAAGATGTGGCCCATGCCTGGCAATGGATTATTAAAAATGCGGCCCAATACGGCGGTGACCCTGAAAACATCACCGTCGCCGGCGAATCAGCCGGTGGGAATTTAACCCTGGCACTGGCCGCCGCCTGCTGTTTCACGCTCGATGAACCCGTGGCTAAATTCATATGGCAGATGGAAACGGTCCCGAAAAGCATTATGGTTTTATGCGGCATGCTTCAGGTCAGCGATCCGCATCACCTGAAACAGGTATGCCCGCCTATCAATGGGTTGTCCAAAAAACTGGATATATCCATTGCCGCAGACGTTTCCCGCGCTTATCTGGGGCATGAATACAAAAACTTTGATCCGAACCGGATGCTGGCAGACCCCCTGATTGTCATGGAATTAGAGAAAAAAACCGCACGACGGTTTCCCGTTACCTATGCTATGGTGGGCACCCATGATATTTTACTGGATGATACCCGGCGTCTTGAAAAGGCGCTCATCCGAAAAGCCATTCCCCATAAAATCAGTTATTATCAAAACGAGGGGCATGCATTTCATCTGCTCGGACTTAGCCGTCAGGCTAAAATCTTCTGGAAAGAAAATCTGGCCTTTCTATCAAGGCTGCAAGCATCGATTGAATAGCGAAAGATCATTATAATGAAAATTTCCATGCTCGGCCATGCCACTTTAATCATCGAGATTGACGGCAAAACAATACTGACGGATCCCTGGCTGAAAGACCCGCTCTACTTCGGCCGACTGCGCCACAACGGATCTTTTAAACCCATTGAAAAACTGCCCTCTTTGGACCTGCTACTGGTCTCCCATGGTCACGATGACCACTTTGCCCCGGAAGCATTGGCAATAATCCCCAAGACCGTTCCCGTTGTCATTTGTGATGCATATGCAAGGAAAGCGCGCAACGCCGGTTTTCTTGAAATTCATTCTATGCAGGAGGGCGAAGACTGGTTTTTGGATAAATTGAGAATCAAGGCGCTGCCAGGAAAGCATATCGGCGAAATTTCGACCTTTTTAATTGAAGGTAAAAATGAAAAAGTTTTTTTCGGTGGAGACTCGGAGTACAGTGCAAATCTGGAAAAATCTTTGTCCGAAAGCAATCCGGATGTCTGCCTGATTCCGATTTCGGGCGGCGGTATTGGTTTAATAAAATTTCACATGAACGCCTGTGAGGCCGCCCGACTGGTCAAAGCATCCAAAGCGAAATTTGCCATCCCGATTCATTATCATTTTAAGCTAAATTTCCCATTTTGCACCCCTTTTCTGGTAAAAACCAACTGCATTCAATCGTTTGTGGCTGAAATGACAGTGATTTGCCCGGAAATAAAGGTCAGAGTTTTAGACTACAATGAATCCTTTCATCTATAGAAAACACTTGCACCGTTAAAAAAAATTTAATCATGAATATTGACTTTTTTGTCTGGAATTTTTTTTCAGAATAGACTAACAATACTGGCATAAATTTTTCTGATTTATATTTAGTGTACCTTTAGTCCGTTAGAAGTATCAAAACTTTAAAAAATTGTTTATATAGACTGTCTGCTGCTCGCAGCTTAAAAGAGTTGACCTCAGAGGAAAATCGATGTGTCGATTATTCGCCATAACCAGTAAAACACCGCTGTCCCCTATGACCGCCCTTGAGGCGCTTGATGTTATGAGAGAAGGCCATGACGGTTCCGGTGTCGGTCTCTTCCTTAGAGACCTTGGTGGTCCATTTGAAAACATGAAAGATGCGCCGATTCTGTCCGGCATATTCACCGAAGATGGTTTAAAGCGCCTTGACGTATTTATGATGAACATCGGATTTATGACGAAATACAAATTATCCGTCAAAGTACCGAAAAGAGGAAAAAACGGTATCCCGAAAAGAGATGTTTATCTGGTTCGTGCATATGAATACCCGGAAGAATGGGAAGATGTGGCGTGGGATGAAAAATCACGAAGACTGATGATGATCCGTCTTAAACTCCGGGAAATGGGAGAAGCCCATAACGATATGATCGTTTTTTCTTTCTGGCCGGATGTAATCATGATCAAGGAGATCGGTGATCCGCTGTCAGTAGGGTTCCACCTTCAGCTTGACCGTAAAGACCTGGAAGCCCGGATCATTATGGCCCAGGGACGACAGAACACCAATTATGATATTAATTTGTATGCATGCCATCCTTTTTTTGTCCAGGGCTACTCAACCATGACCAACGGCGAAAACACAGCGTTTACGCCCATTAAAGAATTCCTGTCGACCCGTGGATTTCCAGGTTACGCCGGATTCCAGTCGGACTCCGTAGTTTTTACCCATATCCTCCACTATGCAATCTCACAACTCGGCTTGGGAATTGATGCATATAAGCATATTATCACCCCCCTGCAGGATGAGCATATTGAAGAACACCCGAACAGCGATTTCCTGAAACATCTGAGACAGTCCTGCCGGCGATTGATTATCGATGGGCCGAATTGCGTCATCGGTTGCCTTCCTGACCACTCCCTGTTCATGGTTCAGGATCGAAAAAAATTGCGGCCGGGAGTGCTTGGCGGGTGGCCAGGCATGTATGCATTTTCTTCAGAAATTTGTGGATTGGATGCAGTGATCCCGGGACGTGATCATTCTAAGGATTTTCAGCCCATGTATCTGGACACGGCCATTGTCGGACCCGACCGAAGGGAAATATCGATCTGCCGGCAGACCGATCCGCTAAATATTTCCAATTAGATTTCTTATATGGCTAATCTCACTTGCATTTTAACCGGCTATTGAAATGCCATGCACCGTTCCGTGCATATCAATAAAACAAAATAAAAGTATATTTAACCTGTCAGCACGACACAAATTCATATATTTCCTTGCCTGTAAACAGTGTTTCTCTTTATTAACTTTGTTGCCAAAAACCTTTTACCTTTTTTCAGATTTTCGATATCATGCTTATCTTGTAGAAGAAATTCAGACTTCTTGCGGCATGCGAAAACTGTCGACAAAATGAACCAAGGGAGAAATTTATGAGCAATGCTTACGATACTGTCTATCAACAATCAATTAATGAACCTGAAAAGTTCTGGAACCAGGTAGCCGAGGACTGCCGCTGGTATAAAAAATGGGACAAAGTACTGGACGATTCCCACAAACCCATTTACCGATGGTTTGTTGGCGGAGAGCTCAATACCTGTTACAATGCGCTGGATTATCACATCGATGAACGCGGCCGCGGTGATCGGATCGCAATTATCTATGACAGCCCTGTTACCAATACCATTAAGAAGTTCTCATATTCGGAATTCCGGCAGCAGGTTGCAAAATTAGCCGGCGTCCTTGCCGCTCAGGGGGTTTCCAAGGGTGATCGTGTCCTCGTTTATATGCCGATGATCCCTGAAGCGGCGTTTGCCATGCTGGCCTGTGCGAGAATTGGGGCGGTTCACTCGGTTGTTTTTGGCGGATTTGCCGCCAGGGAGCTGGCTACCCGAATCGAAGACGCTAAACCCCGGGTAATTATTTCCGCGTCCTGCGGCATTGAGGGGCAGCGGATTATAAAATATAAGCCCCTTCTTGACGAAGCCATTGAAATTTCATCCATAAAACCCGAAAAATGCATTATCTATCAGCGTCCTCAGGAAACCGCGTCCATGATTCCCGGCAGGGATCTTGACTGGAAGGAATCCATGGCAGCCGCAAAACCGGCCGAATGCGTTCCGGTGGCAGCCACCGATCCCCTCTATATTCTATACACCTCCGGCACTACCGGTCAGCCCAA
>JAHECJ010000509.1 GCA_024641805.1 Desulfococcus sp. | reverse complement strand
TCTGCCGACTCCATGCCCAAAAGAAATCTTCCAATGCCCCGTTTCTTGACTCTTTTCTCCATTTTCAAGGCCTCGGAACGTGACAAAAAATTACTGGTCCAGACAATTTCCCAAGGTCCGGGAATTACTTTTGTTGTCCGAGTTAAACGATATTCCGGATCATTATGTGACTTCAATCTTTGATCCAGATTACGGGTGCATCCGCAATAATAGCGTCCGTTGTTCCGGCTCTGAAGGATATACACCACATATTCATTTTCCATTGAAGCCCCCAAACGAAAAAAGCCCCGGGGGGTTTTTCACCCGGGGCTTTAATATATATAAACCCGCCTTTACGACAGGATTGAAACTGGCTCCCCAGCGCGGACTCGAACCACGGACACGGTGGTTAACAGCCACCTGCTCTGCCGACTGAGCTACTGGGGATCACGTGAAACTTTACTGCTATATTCTTATTTCTCTGATCCCATCGCCCAAGTGGTTAATCCCGCCCTGCGGGACTCTGCCGACTGAGCTACTGGGGATCATTAAGGTCTAATTAATTAATGACAAATCATGCGATTGTCAAGGAAAAATTGCACAAATATCGATTATCCATTATATGGTTCAACCCCTAATCGTTCGAGGGTTTCGGCTTTGGGTCGTCCTTTTTCATCCCACCCCATTACCGCATAATAATGTTTTCTGGCGTGATCAAAATCCGCCTGGCTCATTTTTGATCCGGCAGATGGCCCTTTGGGAATTTCCTGAGCCATATATGGCAAAAATTCCGAATCCTCGCCCCCCAAACGCACATAAAGCGTTCGCTGCAGCTGAACGGCCCGTTCGCCGATTTCCATCAGATCCGCAAAACTTAATTTTAAGCCAATGGCCGCGTTCACCATGTCAACGATGTCATCAAACGAATAAATATTTCCAGGACCAAAAATAAACATGCACAGACTCAGTGAATCCATGGCCGCATAGTAAATCTGGGTCGCTTTGGCGACATCTATTTTTGCCGCATCAAGGGCATCCGGGGCGGAATGCACAGTAAGGTTAAAGGATTTCAAACTGCCGGGATCAGAAGCAATCCAGTCATGCTCAAGCTTCATATGATCATTCGGATTGGGACCATGCAGATAGGCAAAACCGATGCCCGGTTTTTTTCTCGGCATATGGGCTGGCATGCCGACCCCGTTTACAAACCGCGATTGAAATTTCGTCTGAGAACCGAGTCTATTTATCGCCTGTCCGATACCGTCTGCCAGAAGATTTCCCAGATCATTTTTCCGAAACGCAATATTTTGAATCAACTCAAGAACTTTTTGACCATCTCCAAAACGGATATCGTATCCGGTTGTATCTTTGTCCAAAGCGCCGCTTTCAAAACAGTCCATCAGCCAGGCAATCATATTTCCCGTGGAAATCGTATCCAGACCCAGCCGGTTACAAAGTTCGCAGGCTGCCAGGCATGTTTCAAGATCCTGTTCAAGACCGATGTTGGGGCCAAGGATGGCGATGCTCTCATATTCCGCCAGGCTGCTGTGTCCGGGGTTGGCCTTTGATTGTTTTTTACATGCAACAAAGCAGTTTTTGCAGGGAGTGATGCGCCCGACGACTTCCGCCCTGGCGGTTTCATGATGATAATGCTTTAGATCCGCACTTTCGTCCGGGCACCCGAAATTAAAATTACGGGTGGGCAGATTGCCGGATTTCCTGTTCAGTTCCAGCAGCCCGTATGTTCCGAGATGCCTTAAAACCCCCATGAAAGAATGAGGATTTTTTTTGATTGACTGCGAAAACCCGCTCCCGCCTTTTCGGTTGACGGATTGAACCGTCCCGGGATCTTTAAACACAATTTCCTGATCGCCCCGGACCGCCACCGCCTTGATGAGTTTTGATCCCAGGACCGCTCCGAACCCTCCCCGGCCGGCATAGTGTTCAGGTTCAAACATGAGATTGGCATACCGGACAAGGTTTTCACCGGCAGGCCCGATAGATGCGATGCTGTAATCATTTCCCCTGGCCGCGATCAATCGCTTTCGGGCTTCCACCCGGTCCATCCCCCAAAGGTCACCGGCTTCAGAAAATCGTACTTGTCCATTGTTAATGTCTACGACCACCGGGACATCTGATTTTCCGGTGATCACCAGTGCATCAAAGCCCGCGCGTTTGAGAGCGGGCCCGAATTCTCCGCCGGCCTGGGACAGATAAAGACCCGTGGACTCGGGTGCCATTGACAGGATATTCACCCGGGTGGCTCCGCAGACGTTGCCACCAGCCAGGGGACCGGTGGCAAAAATGATGGGATTTTCAGGCCCCAGCGGATCCACTGCTTCCAGCCTGTCAATCAGTTCCTCATACAAAGCTGCCGCCAGCAGGGCACCGCCCATGTATTTCCGGTAAAACGGCTCTCCTTTTTCAAGGATTTTGGTATCTTTCCGGCCTGGATCAACAACCAGTATTTTCCCCTTAAACCCGTACATGTCATAGCTCCAATGCTTATGGCGGTAAAGAAATTTATTAATTACTCTGAATAAATTGAACAATCCAGCGGGTGACGGCGGATTCGTCGGTTTTTTGGCTCAATGTCGGAATCGCCTCATCGATAATGCTTTGTCCGATCCGGTCCTGCCGGACCTTCATGATGTCTTTTGCAAAAGCCGGCGTAAATTCCGGATGTCCCTGAATGCCTAAGAAATTGCCCCCTACCGTGTATATGGAGCAGGGGCAGTGCGGATTACCGCCCAGGATTTCGCTGTTCCCGGGGAGCGCAGCGACCTGGTCTGCATGGCTGACAATCAGCCGGTAGGTATCCAGATCCGGCTGCATCCAGGGCATTTTTTTATACATCACCACCTCTTTAACTCCGACCCCCCAGCCGTGATCCGATTTTTCACATTTGCCGCCCAACGCCTCGGCAATCATCTGATGGCCAAAACAGATGCCGACAAATTTCCTGCCGTGATCATAGAGTTCACGGACAAACTCCTTAAACCGGAAA
>JAHECJ010000508.1 GCA_024641805.1 Desulfococcus sp. | reverse complement strand
ATGACGATGCAAATGCCGTGGCCAGCCCCGGCATCCACGGATGGGTTCCGGAAAGCGTGGCCATGGGCACTGTAATGGGGCCGATGGCTGCTACAGTTGCGCCGTCACTCATAAAGTTTGTTAATATTCCTGCAAACAGGCTGGAAGAGAACGCCAGCCCGGTACCGTTTCTCAATATTTCAGGCAGGACACTGATAAAGCTGTCGGCCGCCCACAGGGCAGCACCGGTGATGGCAAGCCCTGTTCCCATGGCACACGCGCTGGCATAGAGAAGGACCACATCCCAGTGGATTTTGTTGACATCCCGCCATTGAAGCACGCCTAAAACATTGAGTGCGACAATGGCCAGGATTACGGGTCCCCCCATACCGAATTTGCTGCTGGCAGTGGCCCACATAATAATCAGCACCACCAGAACTGCCGCGGTCTTGTATTCATCCCGGGTCATTTTACCGATCTTCTCGGTTTCCCGTTTCACTTCCGCCAGCAAATCGAGATTTTTGATCTGAATTTTATTGCGGAAGGTGAAAAAGAAATAAGCGCCGATGACCAGGGCCATAACCGGCACAAACGGCAGGCCGTACTGCATCCACTGCCCAAAGGATGGGGCAATGCCGTAATCCGACAAAATGCCCAGCATCACGGCATTTCGTCCGCCGGCGGCCGGGGAACCCGGCCCGCCGACATTGGCCACGAAACAGACCATCAGGATCATCATCACCACCAGACTCTTGTCTTTGTTCAAGCCTGCGGTTCGGATCACACCCATGTAGGCCATCATCAGCACGGGAATGATAAATGCCACCAGTGCATGTTCAGAAAGGAATGACGCGGTGACCGCCAGGAGCGGAGCAAAAATAAAGGAAAACTTCCACAATTTATTGCTGGTTCCCAGCAGCAGCGCGCCGATCCTCCGATCCAGGCCGGTTTTCATCACCGCGCCGGAAATCGCGAGAACCCCAAAAATAAAGATTACTGCATCCTTTAAATACGCCTTGGCCACCCCGTCTGGAGGTAACACGCCGAAAAAGTACATCAATACGCCGACCAGCAGCGCGGTCATGCCGACGGGAATCGCACCGGTCGCCCAGAAAAGAGCTGCCACCAGCAACGTACCAATCATCACTTTTACGCGGAATATGGCTTTACCGGGTTCCAACGGTTTATGAACGATTTTTCCGTCCTCGGTTTTGATGGTTCCAGCCAGATCCGCCTTCTTTGAATAATAATCCGCAACAGTTTCGCCTGGCTTCATCTGCTGGTAATAAGCATAGCCGGCAATGATGTCATTGCTTAACCCGGTTTTCTGTGACGTCAGCAGGGCATTCATCCGTTCAGGAACCGGCATCAGCAAGATCAGCGTAAACAAAATAACACCGAGGATCATGAGTCCCGGCCGGGCATTATGAACGCCCACCAGCCAATGCCACAGGCTGTAACGCTTTACTTCCGCTATTTCATTCCGCGCCATGGCATATAAACGTTCCTGGCGGGCGGCTTCAATATTTGCGACCAGTTCTTCGATTCCGCAGGGTTTGTGCATATATTTGAACACATCGTGTTTTCCGGTTTCGGCTGCGTCATCCGTACTCCCGTGACCGGTCAGCATGATAACCTGGACTTCCGGCCGGATGCTTTTGATCTCTTTTAACGCCGTGATGCCGTCCATCACCGGCATTTTCTGATCCAGTATCACGACCTCCGGCCTTTTGTGCCGCACTACCTTAATGGCATCGAAGCCTGCCTTGACATCCAGAACCTGATAGCCCCGGACGGACAACTGCTTTTTCATTGCTTCCCTGAAATGATCCTCATCATCGACCAGCAATATCCTCGGCTTATTTTCAGAATTATTGATTTCACCTTTAAAGGCCATTACTCCGATACCTCCTTATAATTAATCGGCAGGGAAACGATAAATGACGTACCGGAATCGGGCATGCTCTGCACATCTATGGTTCCTCCCATCGATTCGACGATGCTCAGACTGATGGCCAGCCCCAGCCCGGTCCCCTTTCCCACTTCCTTGGTGGTGAAAAACGGATGAAAAATTTTTCCCATGACTTCATGTGTCATGCCTTTGCCGGTATCTGAAACAATCATCTGGACTTTCCCGGCTCTCGCCTGAGTGGTCAGGGTAATTTTTCCCGGACCTTCAATCGCGTCCCCGGCGTTATTGATCAGATTCTGCAGCACCTGACGGATTTGATCCGGATCCATTAAAACATCCGGTAGATGGGAATCATATTTTTTGACGAGTTCGATGTTGGCCACCTCAAATTCTTTTTCAATCAGGCCGTCAACCACCTCATCAATGATCTGATTCACATTGCATTTCACCAGTTTGGGAACATTTTTTCGTGCGGTTTTCAGGAGCTTCTGGGTTATGTCTTTTGCCCGGAACACCGCCTGATCGATAATGGACAGTTCCCTGACGATATTTTCGGATGCCTCAGGGTCCATATGGGCGCTGCCCCCGACTTCCGGATCAAACATGTCCCGGATCACACCGCATTGAGACGAAATAATCGCCAGGGGATTGTTTATTTCATGGGCGATTCCAGCTGCCAGCTCACCTACGGACACCAGTTTCGCGGCGTGAAAAAGCTGCGCCTGAAGTTCTTTGCGGGCTTCCTCGTTGGCTTCCGCACGGCTGAGCAGCCTTCGGGTGCTGATGACAATGGCGGCAAAAATCAACGCAATTACCAGAATTGTCGCGACAATAATAATACGCCGGGCCTTGTACATCCCGGCATAAGCAATATTCAGCGGCTGGCGGATGGAAAGGACCCATGGGACCTCCCTGAGCCACGAACATGCCACCAGTTCGGTGGTTCCGTCTTTACCGATTTCCGTCACACCGGAACCTTTTAACACAGGAGGGAGAAAGTGACTCTGCCCCAGAGGCACTCCCTGTGCGGGGTCAACCACCTGATATTCACCCTTCTTGTTGGTCAAGGCGATATCCACGCCTTTTCCCCTGCCGATAG